>DAOWHF010000240.1:0-6997 GCA_030641565.1 Methylomarinum sp. | reverse complement strand
ACTCCGGCGAACATAACCGAAAATTGGTAATGCTATTCGTTTACCAATGCCTTAAGCAGTTGTTTTGCTGGCACATAACCAGGAAAAATATTACCTTTTTCAGTTACTATCATCGGCGTGCCCCTTGCTTCAAACTCAACACCTAACTGCATATGCTCATCCACTGGGTTATCACAGTTTTTAGCTTCAGGTGTCGCTCCATTCTTTGCCGCTGTTAAAGCTGTATTGCGATCATCCGAACACCATACCGATACTGCTTTATTATATGAATCTGAACCTTTGCCCGCTCTTGGGTAAAACAAGTACTGAATGGTAATCCCTTCAGCCATATATTGATCTAATTCTGAGTGAAGCTTTCGACAATAACCACAATCAATATCGGTAAACACAGAGACTTTATATTTACTGTCTTTAGGCTTAAAGATAATCATTTTATCTTCACCTAAATTTTCAATAGCATTTTTTCTAGTGTCTGCTAATTTTAATTCTGTTAAGTCCTTTCTAGCCGCAATATCTATCAGATGCCCCTGTAACAAATATTTTCCATCGTCCGAAACATATAAAATATTGCTACCTACAGCGACTTCATACAAACCTTTAGCTTCCGCTGGTTTTAATGAATCAATCTTCAGTGTGGGCATAGACTTACTAAATGACTGCCTAATTGCCACTTCATCAGCATGGACAACCGATGAGCCTATAATTGTCATTGCAGCTAGAGATATTACAGTGTTTTTTAATCGTTTCATATTCAATTGATAGCAGTTAAAAGTCCTTAGTGGACTGTAATAAGTAGGGTTTGTTCCATCTTATAAAGAAAGATAGTGTTCCGCACAAAATAATTTGGATTCCGTGGTATGGACAAGGCGCTTTCTTGTCCATCTTTTCAAATGATGGGCAGGAGAGGAAGCTTTGCCCATCCTACATAACTATTAAAATAATCGACCAATATCAAGAAAAATAGCAAAAACCATTAAAGACATCAAAACCAGTATGCCTGCCTGCTGAAAAATAATTTGTATTTTCTCAGAGACTGGACTGCCTTTAATTGCTTCAATAGCGAAGAACATTAGATGCCCACCATCTAGTACTGGTATGGGTAATAAATTTAATACACCCAAACTAACACTAACTAATGCTAAAAACTTAAGAAAAGGAACCAAGCCCATTTCAGCAGATTGCCCTGCATATTGCGCAATACTAATAGGACCACTTAGATTTTCAGGTGATGCTTTACCTATTATCATTCTGCCCATCATTTTTAGTGTACTGGTTGAATAAAACCAGGTACGTTCAAACGCTGCTACTAAAGCATCAGCTGGAGACAATGAATACTCCACGCGTAACGAATCAATTAACGCCTTAGGAATTTCAACACCTGCACCAATCCGGCCAAAATCTTTTTCTTCAGTTACGATTCTCTCAGGCACAATGACCATAGGTAAGTGTACGCCATCTCTTTCAACCATCAGCTGGATAGAGACTTCAGGTCTAGCCTTTACATACTCAACCCATTGCATCCAATCATTAATAGCCACATCGTCAGCAGTAACAATTAAATCACCTAACTGTAATCCAGCTAATTTTGCAGGTGAATTATCAATCACCTTTCCTATAATGGCTTTTAACTTAGGCGACCAAGGTTTTAAACCTAATTTTTCATACAGTTGCTCAGGATTTTTTGCATCATCACCTGTGAACGCAAGAAAATGAATCAGCTCTATCTCATCATCATTTTTAACCGTAACTTTAATTTCTTTCTCACCTTGCATGGCGTTTGAAAACAACAAATTCATTGCTTCTGACCATGTAGGTGTCTGCTTATCATTAACAGAAAGTATTTCTTCACCTTCTGCAAATCCAGCTTCCGCAGCCAATGTTCCAGACTCAATGGCACCGACTATGGGTCTCATACCTGTTTCACCAATCATGAAAACTGCCCAAAAAAGAACAATCGCTAACAAAAGGTTAAATATGGGGCCTGCAGCAACAATAGCTGATCTTGCAAATAAAGATTGGCGATTAAAAGCATAAGGTAAGTCCGCTTTATCGACCTCACCTTCTCTTTCATCAACCATTTTGACATAACCGCCTAAGGGAATTGCCGACAATACATACTCGGTTGAATCTGAAGTCTTTTGATACGAGCAAATCACCTTACCGAAACCTATAGAAAAACGAAGGACTTTAACCCCCGATTTTCTGGCCACCCAAAAATGGCCAAACTCATGAATCGCTACTAATATGCCTATGGCAACAATAAAATGAAAAATCGTATATAAAGCGTCCATTAGTGAGTCATACTTGCTATTACTTTATGAGCTATCGCTCTTGCGTCTTTATCCGCTTGCAAGATGACCTCTAGAGTATCCGCTGCATCAGCAGAAAACTCAGCCATTGCTTTTTCAATAATCACTGGAATATCTGTAAATTTAACACGTTCATTTAAAAACTCATCTACAGCAATTTCATTAGCCGCATTAAGCACTGTTGGCATAATACCACCCGCTTTAATCGCTTCATAAGCCAATCTTAAACAGGGGAATCGCTCCAAGCTAGGCTCTTCAAAATCCATTTGTCTTACATCAAAAATATTAAGTGGTGCTACACCCGAATCAAAGCGCTCAGGCCATGCCATCGCATGTGCAATAGGAATTCTCATATCAGGATTTCCCATTTGTGCTAAAACCGAGCCATCAACATAATCAACCATAGAGTGAATAATGCTTTGTTTATGAATAACAACTTGGATATCATCAGGCGACATATTGAATAATAAGCAAGCTTCAATAAGCTCTAAACCCTTATTCATCATAGTGGCAGAATCTACTGAAATCTTACGACCCATATCCCATTTAGGATGTGCGACAGCTTCAGCAACAGTGACATCATGCAATTCTTCAACTGGCGTTTCTCTAAAAGGCCCACCTGAAGCAGTTAATAAAATACGACGAGCTTGTTTAGCATCATCTCCCGCAGTATATCCCGCTGGCATACATTGAAAAATCGCATTATGCTCACTATCGATAGGCAATAATTTTGCCCCCGAATCGCGCACCGCCTGCATAAAAATATCACCAGACATCACTAATGCTTCTTTATTAGCAAGTAATACATCTTTCCCCTCTTTTGCAGCTGCTAAACTGGGTAACAACCCAGCAGCACCAACAATAGCAGCCATGACTGAATCAACATTATCCAAAGTTGATACGAACTCTAATGCCTTAGCACCGGACATGACATTAATATCTGCAACGTCAGAGTTTTTTATCTTAGCTTTAAATAATTCTGCTTTTTCTTCATTTACTACCACCACATACTCTGGGTGATGAGCAATACATTGCTCATATAATGCATCAATATTAGTATTTGCTGTTAATGCAATCACTTTATATTGATCAGAATGCCTGGCAACCACATCTAAGGTACTGACACCAATGGAGCCTGTCGCCCCCAGAATACAAATTCCCTTCATGCAAAAACACTCCGTCCAATCAAAATAACGCCTGCATAATAAAACGGTGCAGCAGCAATAACACTATCAATACGATCTAAAACGCCACCATGACCAGGCAGTATAGAGCCACTGTCTTTTACACCACTTTTACGTTTCATCAAACTAAAAAATAAGTCACCATAAATTGAAACCAATACCGTCAAAATAGATAACATACCAAAATCTGTAGCTATCATCATTGGATAGCCGTAATACAATGCCAAAACAACCGCACAAAGCATTGCCGAAATAATTGCACCATACATACCTTGTACTGTTTTTCCTGGGCTAATTGCAGGTGCTAATTTGTCTTTACCGAATTTCTTACCAGTGAAATAAGCCGCTATATCAGCAATCCAAATTAATGCCAGAAAATACATAACAGCATCAGCACCATAATAAGCTCGTAATTTTGTTAAGAACATCCATGCTGAAAGCAACACAAACCATCCAATAAAAACTTTAAAACTTGTTTTTAATTCGATTGCTAACAAACCTTCCGGTACTTTCCTAATAAGTATCATCATCATCACCCAGAAAACAACTGGACCAATAACCAGCCATTCAAGAGCACCTGAATATTCTTTAATTTCTGGCCATTCAAATACTTGTGAGGTCAGCTCTAAAAGTTGAGTCCAAAAAGTGACACCCAGCATAGGAACAATTAGCAGCAATAAAAAACCTAACTTTCCTGATACCTTATTTATTTCTACTAAATTCGTCCATTCCCAAGCAGCAATTAAAACAATCACAGCAATAAATAGATAAAAATATAAGATCGGTAATAGAAAAATAGCCGATATAGCGACTGCGGCTAAGACTAAAGCCGTTAATATTCTTTGTAATAGCATTTTTTTATTTTTTAATTATTATTTAAATTGAATTGGGAAAGAATTTTCTGATTTAGGAACATAGTGAAATATTTAAGCAGATACGCCAATTTACCTATTCAGAATTTTGAGTATATGTACAAATATATGCCACAAAATCTTAATTAATGTGAAGCGTTAACGACTTGCTCGCCGGTTTTGCCAAAACGTCTCTGCCGACTATTAAAGCTATCAATTGCTTCGGCTAACAGATGCTGATTAAAATCAGGCCACAGTTCTTCAGTAAAATAAAATTCTGTATATGCCAATTGCCATAATAGAAAATTACTAATTCGCTGTTCACCACCCGATCTTATGAACAAATCGGGTTCAGGAAGTTCAGAGGTTATTATGTGTTGGCTGATTAATTCTTCAGTAATTTCTTCAGCCTCTAACTCACCAGATGCAATTTTCGCCGTAATTTTTTGAACAGCCTGAGTAATATCCCAACGCCCCCCGTAATTAGCGGCAACAACAAGGTTTAAACCGGTATTATCTTGGGTTTGAGCTTCAGCCTGAGCTATCTTATTTTGCAATTTTTCTGAAAAAGCAGTCTTGTCGCCAATAATATGAAGTTTAATGTTATTTTTATCAAGCTTATCAACTTGAGTCTGGAGTGTGCCCATAAACAGCTCCATTAACATATTGACTTCTTTTTTTGGTCTGCGCCAATTTTCGCTACTAAAAGCAAATAAAGATAAGACCTCAATCTTTTCTTTAACACAATGCTCAACAATTTTCTGAACGGCTTTAACACCGGCTCTATGCCCCATGATTCTGGGCATCATTTTCTTTTCTGCCCAGCGACCATTACCATCCATAATAATGGCAATATGTCTTGGGTTACCATTATTTGTCATAAACTCATCCTACTAGCGAATAAACGTTAAAGGTTGTTACATAGAAAGTAAATCGGCCTCTTTTGCCTCAAGATGCTTTTCAATTTCTTTGATAAACTTGTCCGTAGTTTGTTGAATTTTTTCTTCACCGGTACGTGCTTCATCTTCAGAAACCATTTTTTCTTTTAAGGCTTCTTTAATCTCTGAATTGGCATCACGACGAATATTTCTAATTGCAACACGCCCTTGCTCTGCTTCATTTTTAACAATCTTAACTAAATCACGGCGACGCTCTTCAGTTAAAGGCGGTAATGGAATACGTATGGCCACGCCCTGAGTTGTAGGATTTAAACCTAAATCTGAACCCATAATCGCTTTTTCTATGGCTTTAACCATATCCTTTTCCCAAGGCGTCACTTTTAATGTACGTGAGTCCTCAACGGCAACATTTGCAACCTGAGATAAAGGTGTTTCAGAACCATAATATGAAACAGAAATTTGATCTAACAAACTCGGGTGGGCACGCCCCGTTCTAATTTTGGTAAATGCTTTCTGCAAAGCTTCTACACTTTTCCCCATTCTTACCGATGCATCTTGTTGTATATCATTAATCATTGCTTATTCCTGTTCAACCTTTTTCAATTAGCGAACCAATGTCCTCACCCTGCATAAGACGCATAATAGAACCTGATTCAAAAATATTCATCACACGCATAGGTAGGTCGTTGTCTCTACATAAAACTAAAGCTGTTGTATCCATAACACTTAATCTTTGATCTAATGCTTCATCATACGTTAATCTTGAATAAAACTTAGCATCCTTAACTTTTTCAGGATCTGCCGAGAAAACGCCCTTAACTTTAGTCGCTTTAATCATTAATTCTGCGTTAATTTCAATCGCTCTAAGACTAGCAGCAGAATCAGTAGTGAAAAATGGGTTACCTGTTCCCGCTGCAAAAATGACTACACGACCTTTTTCTAAATGTCTCACTGCTTTGCGACGAATGTAATCTTCGCAAACCTGATTTATTTTTAAAGCGGTCATTACTCTGACTTGTTGCCCCAAATGTTCTAAAGCATCTTGCATAGCCAATGCATTTATCACTGTTGCCAACATACCCATTTGATCGCCAGTAACGCGATTCAATCCTTCTGCGGCTTGCTCAGCACCCCGCAAAATATTGCCGCCACCTATAACCAAACCAACTTCAACACCTGCATCACACAAACCTTTTACTTCATTTGCAAGGCGGCTAACAATATTAGAATCAATACTGCCACCTTCTGCACTCATTAATGCTTCACCACTTAATTTAAGTAAAATTCGTTTGCATATCATTTGGTTCATGATCAAATCATCCTATTAATAAAAATTAAGTGTGTAAAAATTCGAGGTACAGGGTTAAAAGTATAAGGTCAAAAAATAGCTTTTGCTGTTTTAACCTTGTACCCTTAACCTTGCCCTTAATCCTTTTTTGCTCCTCGACAACTGCTCCTGCTTTGCTTTACTACACACCATCCATGGTGCTATGCAAAAACGGCATTCGCCACATCCGTGTGGCTCAAAAAAAACCCGGTTTAAAACCGGGTTTTAGAAGTAAATTATGCGCTGGCTGCTGCCTGAGCTCTTACTTCTTCTGCAAAATCCAGTTCTTCTTTTTCAATGCCCTCACCCACTTCAAAACGAGTAAAGCGAACAATCGTATTGTCTTTAGATTTAGCTAATTGAGCAACAGTCATTTTATCGTCTTTAATAAAAGCCTGTCCTTCAAGTGTTACTTCAGATAAGAATT
>DAOWHF010000255.1:0-5738 GCA_030641565.1 Methylomarinum sp. | reverse complement strand
TGTAAGCTCAGCTTTATTTTCTAATTTCCTGCCTTTAAAAATGACATTATCTAAATTAGAGCATGGAAAAAACCATTGTGTTTGATTTTTCCAACAGCTATTTGATTGACCATACCGTGTTAGATTTTATCAATGAATTCAGCAAGATTAATGACTACGGATGATAAAAAACTAGTGTTTTCAGGCTATAACATCTTAAATTCAATTACCTGTACAGCTAAAACCATTTAATAATCCTGACCAAATGGATACTTACAAAGAGCTTTAGCTATTGAGAATCACCCTTACCTATTAGTAAATCAATCATCTTATAAAACTGTTTCACATCGATTGGTTTAGTCAGGTAATCTATAAATCCTGCGTCTAACCCTTTTTTAACATCTTTTCGTGTAGCGTTAGCACTAATGGCTACCGCAGGAATATTTTTTAGGTGTTCATAAGTTCGTAAGCGGCTCAACAATTCGTAGCCATCCATTTCTGGCAAATTAATATCGAGTAAAATAAGATCAGGTCGATGAGCTTGAGCTATATCCAGTGCCAATAACGGGGAAGGTGCGCTAATTAGGTTGATATTAGTACGCTTCTTTATCAGTTGCTCAACTACTTTTAAATTAGCAGGGTTGTCTTCAACATAAAAAACCAGAGCATTTTGATCAGGCAAAGTATTTAAAGATGGTGTCTCAATCAATGTTGTTTCATCAGGTAAAACAGTAACTTCCTCAATCAGATCAAGTTCAATCCAGAAGGTACTGCCAAGGCCAGGGGTGCTAATGACACCTATTACCCCACCCATCAATTCAACTAGACGTTTGCTGATAACCAAACCGATACCTGTCCCTTCAACTGTACTAAATTCTGAATCTAGCCGCTCAAATGGTTGAAACAGCTTCTGCTGCTGATCAGCAGATAACCCTTGGCCGGTGTCAGTAATCAGAATCCTTAGCCGTTTATCGTCAGTTTTTTTGGCTGTTAAAGTAACATTTCCCTGTTGACGATTATACTTAATAGCATTGGACAAGAGATTTAGCAGCACTTGCTTTAATCTAACGTTATCAGCGCGCAGATAATAATCCAGTTTTGGACTAATACTATTAAATATACTAATGTGGCCTTGCTCTGCCAAAGGATTGATTAAGGCAAAGCATTCATCAAGTACTGTACTAAACTTAACGCTTTCCATTGATATCTTGAGCTCACCCGATTCTATCTTACTTAAATCCAGAACCTCGTTGATTAAATTTAATAAGTGATTCCCTGCATTAAGGATTTCTTTAATACCATCTCTTTGCTCCAGAGTTAAGTTTTCTTCATCATTCATATCCAATAACTGCCCAAAACCTAGAATTGCATTCATGGGGGTACGTAACTCATGACTCATGGAAGATAAAAATTGGGATTTTGCTTCATTTGCTTTCTCAGCATTATGCCGTTCAGCCTCAACATCTTTCACCAAAAAACGAAGTTTTTCCGTCATTAATTTCTCTGATTCATATAAGCCATTCATTTCAGTCTTATGGCTGTGCATCTTATCGCGCATAGTTTTAAAACCAGCAATAACCTCTCCCACTTCATCATTTGTATATTCAGGGAGTTCATAACTATAATTCTGTCTGGCAAGTTGCATAAAGGCCAGATTGAGTTTTGCCAATGGGCTAGTTATCTTCTTTTCAATAAAAAACAGAATAATTATCAATAAAAAGAATAAGGTGAAAAGTACAGCCAAGATATTTCTATACAGTTGTAGGCGTAATTCTTCCAGTTCATTTGAAATATTGCTGATAAGGCTTAGCTTCCCCAGTTTTTCATCTAAAAAAACAACATCCGTCTCAATAAAAACCTCACCTTGAGACAATTCTGATTTTTCAGCTATTAATGGATATACCATCAGGCCTTCTTCAGTCACCAAGGTAAGGTTTTTCCAACCGCTGTTTTCGGCTTGTTGACTGTCTAACAATTCATATAAAGAGGCATATTGTCTCTTAAGCAATGGCCCAACAACGCCGATTGACAGCGTTTGTAAATGCTGCTGAGAAGTTTTTTTTAGCAATGAAACAGCCTGTTTTTCCATCGCAGGTATGGCATAAAACAGAAAAAAAGAAAACAGGATAAAAGAGGAAATAAAAGCAATTAAAATGCTTTTTCCACGCAATCCTAATTTAAACTTAATCTTTGACATAAAAGGGTTCTAAACCCATCTCTTTTAATGGTTGATAATCTTCTGCACTCGCGGCAACAGGTTGTTTCATCGGAATTTTTGCCAAAAGTGCTTGTTGCACAGGATCATTTTTCATTTCTAAAAAAGCTCGCGTTACTTGAGCAATCACTTCTTTTGGAACGCGAGGATGCGCACTGATTGGGTGTGGCGCTATGGATTGGGTTTTATAGATAATATTGAGTGAACCCTGAACATTAGGTTTCTGGTTTTTGAAAGAGCGTAATACCCCCCCACCTGCTGAAGCTTGATTAAGGGCTACATTTAAATAAACCGATGAATGCGTACCCACGTAAATCGGTTGAATAGAAACGCCATGTAAGTTTTTTAACTCTACACGCATCAACAATGAGGCACCTAAAGCATTGGGGGATGGAAATGCCACCCGTTTCCCCTCAAGTTGAGAAACCTCTTTAATACCACTGTCTTTACGAACGACTAAAACACCATTTAGTTTTCGAACATTGTCTCTTACCAAAGGCAGGTATCCTTGTTTTTCAAAGGCAACAAGGGAATGCCAAGGATTCATATAAGCAAAGTCATAACTCCCCTTACCAAACTCTCTTTCAAATTCTGATATAGACTCTGTCCCCAACATTTTAAAAGTATGATCCGTTTTTTGCTCTAACACTTTAAATATTGGTTTCCATATAGCATAAAGCTGACGTGCTTCAAATTGTGGCACTACCCCGAAGCTATATTCAGCCGCTTGCACTGGAATGATTTGTAATAAACAGAATAAAATGATCGCTAATTTTACTTTCATTTTTTAAACTCGTTTTGATTAAAAAATAGTACACCACCCGACAAAACGAGCTCAGAATTTAATTGTTTCTTGTACCTAATCGTCGCTACCACCAAAAACAAAGCCCTACATTATTCAATCACCACCTCATCAGTCATAGAAATTCGTGACAAACGTTGCATTAATACTGCCCAATCTACCTGTGGATTATACCCGACTACATCAATCCTTGGTATTCCCCCACCCTTAATAATGTAATAGCCCTGTTCAGCTGCCTCCACCCCCATTAACTGACAAACACCATTATGCAGATAACAGCCAAAGCCTAAGCGGTCGTAGCCAAAGGTATCAAAAAAACGCAAAAAGCCTTTAGAGATAACATCAGCCGCGCCACCCCCACCAACACTGGCTATATTTTGCACTGCTTTTTGGCTGATTCTATGTCTTGAATCATCATTATCAGGCGTGCCCAGCCAGGCATAAAAAGTCACCGGCGACCAGTTTTCTAAATACAGATCCTTAACAAAGCCAGACACTCGTCCCTCCATTGCCCCCATTTTAAATTTTTGGGTCAGTGCATATAAATCCAGGTTATCTAATTCCATATCCATGTGAAATTTTGCAAAATCGCTAAACATACCTGATGACGCTAATTGTTTTATCTTGATCGTGCCATCAAACACATTCACTTTTAGCCCACCCTTAACCGTCAATGTTTTATCTTTATAATCCACACCCGGAATGCTGCCACTAATATTACCGGATAAAGGTGTCCAATCTAAGGCAGTAGTTAATTGCTCTAATGATAAATCATGGATTGCACCAGAAAAATACACTGTAGGTTCATCAGTCGTATCCTTATGCCAATCAAATTGATTAATATCCAGCACGCCGCCCAATAAAGGAATACGGCTTTTTTCTAATAAGGTAATCCTTTTATTCAACAACAAAAATTTAAGCTCTCCTGCTTCAATAGGAATGACTTTAACTTTCAGTTTATCCCAGTGTATATAAGATGGCTTACTCTCAGCCTCTGTATTTGACCAATTCAGCCCACCTTTTACTTGCTCAATTGCCAGCCTGTTTTTATCATCACTCACATCAAGACGTTTAAGTTTTACCAAAACTTGCTCTATCGCAGATTTGGCGATATTTATTTGCGCTGTTAACAGCCCTTTTAAGTGAATCCCTTCTAAGCCCGTTTGCTCCATAAACGGCATAACATATTGCTGAGTAAAAACATCCAAATCTTCAATATCTGCTGAAATATTTGCTGTTTCTATTGGAGCTTCAGTCTTAGTGTTGATTAGTCCTTGGGCAGTAAGATTAACAACATATGGCTGAGTTAATTTAACTTGCTGTAATTCAATAACGCCTTGTTTATGCCATAACCCCTTAGTGTTTAGAGTTATCCCCTGCCCCTTAATATCCATATATACAGGATCAATATATAGCTCGCCTTGCTGGATATGACTATTGTTTTCCCATTGCCAACTGCCTTGTTTATGTTTTGCGACTAAATCCAACGTCAGATTTAATGATTCAGCGGCCAGCTTCCCTTGCTTTGCCTGCAGAGAAACCTTTTTAAACTGGGTTTTAAAGACTAAATGATCAAGCCCACTATGATTGCCACTTGCTTTAATATCAGCATCCACCGAACCACTACTTATATCATCTAGTAATTTTTCTGGTAACAAAGGCTTTAGATGCTGTAGCAGTATGTCTTTAGACTTAAGCTTTAGCGACCAAGTATCACCTTCCACCTTTGCATTAAGCGAGAGTATCCCTTGAGAGAACTTAAGATTTTTAATATTAAAGTGACTTTGTTTATCTGTTATAGCAAAAGAAAAATCAAAAGGAGATGAAATGAAGCGGGAGGATTTAATATTTGCTTTACCTTTGTCACACAAGACTTCATTGTCTTGCCAGCTAAAAGACAAACACTGAACATCAAAAAAACGAATATCAGTAAAAGGCTCGGGTAATGTTAATTGCTTAATGGATAGAACCAGTTGTTGCGTCTGCTGATCAATATTTAGCAAAATAAGACTAACGTCATTTAACTGCCAATCTTTTGTATCTATCTTTTCAACGTCAATTGAGAGTTTATCAAACGCATTAACTGTTTGAGTCAATAGACATAAAAAAAACAACGCCGAATGAGCCAAACGGCGTAAAACACTGCGACTATATGTTGCACCTACATTACGCATTAGCACATGCTACTTGATAATTCTGATTTTTATAAATCACCCGAACCAAAACCTCAATTTGTATTCCATTATTCACATCGACAATTTTGTATGAATCATAAAGCAGACTTCAGTCCGCTATGCCCGACAAATCACATATATTTATGTCTTGTAGGATGGGCAAAGGTTCTTTCGTGCCCATCATTTTATGTGTGATGGGCACGCTATGCTTTGCCCATCCTACATTGTCTAATATTTAATTTTTTATTTAACTAGAAAAAACACCTGTAGAAAGATAACGATCACCTCGGTCACAAATAATGGCCACAATCACTGCATTTTCCAGTTCTTCTGATAATTTCAAAGCAGCAGAAACAGCGCCCCCCGAAGATACACCAGAGAAAATACCCTCTTTAGCAGCAAGCTCACGTGTAGTTGTTTCTGCTGATATTTGGTCTACATCCATAATTCTATCAATGGTTTCAGGATTATAGATTTTTGGTAAATATTCTTGTGGCCAGCGTCTAATCCCTGGGATTTTTGATTTCCCCTCAGGCTGTACACCGACAATTTGAATCGCTGAGTTTTG
>DAOWHF010000301.1:0-5947 GCA_030641565.1 Methylomarinum sp. | reverse complement strand
GAGGAGAAATAAGAAGATTCTCTTCTTCAATTTTCTCTTATTAATCAAGAGATAAAAGAATTCGGGAATGACAGCCTTTTTTTACAAACTTACGAATCGCTGTACTAGTACTCTATCAACATTATATTGACGGGGATAGAGTACTAAATTTAAAGTTAATGCACCCAGCGTTTTGAAATATATGTAGTCGCATCTTTAACATTAAGATCTCTAGTGCCTCCCCCTGCTCTCAGGTAAAACTTTGTATCCTTGTTCTGTTTAACAAAAACGGGATGAGATGAAGGAATGACAATCAATCTACAGACATATTTCTCATCGAGAAAATGAAACAAGACTTGAATATATTGACAAAAATTGGCACCTAAATTTGAGGTAATTGTAGTCATTAGTAATTGCTCATAACCGTCACAGTCTTTCCGCCTCAAGGAATCAAAATCTTTTTCCAAGCCAAGAATTTCACCATCATCTGCAACACCAATCAATAATGTTCCGCCTGTATTACTATTAAGAAAACCAGCAAGGGTTTTAATAACAACATTTTCCAGGTTTTTATTAGTGCATGACTGTTGATAGTCCCAACGAAAAGAGGATTTGAACTCTAAAAAAGATCCTTCGCCTTGCTGTATTGTCGATTTTAAATCACGCTGTAATTCTTCTTTTAAACGTTCAATCTGAGCTAATTTACTATGTAGCTTCCCGTAAACCCAGGCTAAAAAAACACCAAAAACAATACCAACTTTAGCCAGGAACCATGTTTTTATAGGGGTTTGACCTTGTAATGACATGATCAATCGTCCAGAAACATATTCAAAAGCAGACTTCTCTTCTACACCATGCTCATGAAAATAAATGAAGTCATAAAGTGGATAGAAAAGAAGAACACCAACTAATGCACCAATTACTGCAGCAGATAAAAATAGCATTAACTGCATTTTTAATTTTCTAACAATCAAATATAAATATCTTTTCATTGGATATATTGTCCCCTTGAAGTAACGCTTTCTGGATGCAGTAAAAACCAGTAAATATCTAAGATATAGTGATATGCATAAGTTTTACAGAATTCGTATTAACTTTATAACTTAGCCTTCTAGCGCTTTATCGAATGAATCAGATGCTTCCCAAACCCGGTAGCGGACTTCATAGTTTTTAGGTACATAAATAACAATAGGGAGACGACTGTTATATCGAATTTTGATTGGTGCAGCAGTGACCAACTTCTTTATTTTTGGTGCCCCCTCAGGGCTTGCCATCATGGTACTTATTATGGGTATGTCTCCAGTTGCCTGGTAATAGGAGTACCCCCAGCCTTGCAATGTATGTCGCTCCAATGCATTGCCAAGCCGATAAATATTCACGCCGTCTGTCAATATTTCTTTACCGATTATGAGCTCAACCATAAAAGCATCTTCCTCACCTCTCTCCTTATGAGGAAGAATAATAACAAACCGCTGCATCCCTTCTTCAGCTACCGGAAACGCTTTTAATTCAGGGTGCTCTGCACTAAAGGCAGAAAAACTGAATATTATAAAAGTTAAAAAAAATAATGCTTTAATTTTCATCTTTTCTAGTATTTTTTGAAATATGTTAACCTTAATCGGTGATTCACATACGGATAGCAGAGCGCTAGATATTGGTTTCTCTGGAGATTTAAAAGATTCTAGCTTCCCCCTTAAGGTAAACAAGTATTTTTCAACCGCTATGATATCAATAGCTTGTGCGCTGCACTATAGTGAAATAACTGATAGATTTAAGTTTCTGTAATTATCCACTATCTATTAAGAAGGGTATAAATCTTGAGTCAACTAGGCCCACCTCATGAGCTGACCTAAAAAAACCATTACAAGGCTGTAGCATATTTCCTAGCAACTAATAACCTGCACCCTTTTAATAAAAAAATTGAATACAAATAGTGTTACAGTTCTAACGTTCCAGCTTTACATTCAGCTAATCTGGTTTTTAATTTATCGGCCCAATAATCATAAGCAGCTTCAACCTTACCCCAACTGTTGAATTTCTTAGTCCAGCTTTTACCACCAACACGTTTATCAACACCACTAGTTAATACTTGATGAGTTAATGAATCTTCAATTGAAAATTCAACTGCTGTTTGAGCAACAAATGTTCCAGAACCAAACGCTAATTGCTTAAGTCCAGAGATTGCAAGTGTTCCAGGATGAATTGAAGTTAAAACATCAAGTACAACATAAGAGTTATCCGCTTCGGTAATAGCACCTCTAACACGCATAACTCCAGGACCAGGTCTAGTAACTAACTGATAATCACCACTAAGCGCCTCTTTAACTGATTGATATAAATAATTTGTTAGCCTCTGTTGATCTTCAACCGAAACATCTGCCACACTGGATTTATCATGTACCCATATTGTAATAGGGTCTATCAATACTTTATCGTATTTTTTACATAAAGTAAGTAACTCAGGGTTTCGGTAGACTAGCAAAGCTTGGTCACTCTTGCCTTCTTTAAGCATAGAGTAATTACCTAAGAACCCGGCAGGTTCAACACTTTTTTCTTGATAAGTTGTCGCACAGCCAGTTGCCAATAAGCTCACAGCAAATAATGTTAATATTTTTTTCTTCATTTCTACTTCCTTAATTTAAAATTAATTTTAAAACACATGCCATCACGCGAGGAATAAAACCCTTACACACATTACATACAAATTTTCAAACCAAATAAGCACTAAAAGAGCAAGGATTAAATAATATCCTCGCACCCAACCATCGTACAAATAACAACTTTGACAATTTGCTTATCAAACCTTTCCATACGTTTTCCTAATCAACTATCGCTAGCGCTTGCTGCTCAAAAGCTTTAGTTTAATGATCACCTTGTTCATTTTTCACGTTAGCCCCTGTCCCAGCACCAGAACATGCTGTTAGGGTTACAGCCCCTAGTAGATACTAGAAATCTTTCTCAAGCAAATTTAATTATCTACTCCAGCAGGAATATACCATCATTCTTATTGCTTAATTACCACCCACATATCATTCATATTTAAACAGCTATAACTAACCTAATATAAAAAACTCGGGCGGGCTTGCCTCGAGCTGGATAGCTTATGGCGTTACAAAAGAATACGCATCATGTGTACCGGTTGATGTACCATTTTGTCTGGATACTAAAATAGAGAATGTGATTAAGGATTATCTTTATCACTCATATTTTGTTGTTTTACGTAGTCTACAAATTCAGCTTTAGTAAGCGGGTAACTGAAATAATAGCCTTGATAAATATTACAACCTTTTTGTTTTAGTACGTCTAATTGTTCCACTGTCTCTACACCTTCGGCAATAACTTGCATATCCAGCTTATTCGCCATCGCGATAATTGTTTCAACAATAGCCTCATCATTAATATCAATCAAAATATCACGTACAAATTGCTGATCAATTTTAAGCTGATTAAAAGGTATATTTTTCAGGTAGGTGAGTGAGGAATAGCCGGTACCAAAATCATCTAAAGAAAAACGGATACCCAGGTCATTCAAATGCTTAATCTTTTCAGTGGCTATTTCTATCTTGTCGATAAAAATACCCTCAGTAACCTCAATCATGAGAGATGAAATTGGTGCACACGTTTCATGCAATATTTTTTCCACTTCGTTAACAAAGTCTTGCTGCTTAATTTTTTTGGAACTGATATTTATAGCGACATGATCAATAAGTAAGCCTTCATCTTGCCACTCTTTAAGTTGTCGACAAGCAGCCTCAATCACCCAGGTGTCAAGAAGGGTAATTAAATTGCTTTGCTCTGCAATGGGAATAAACACACCAGGTGAAATCAAACCTTTTTCAGGATGGTTCCAACGTATTAATGCTTCAGCACTGATACAACGCGCTTTGTCATCTAATTGTGGCTGGAAAAATAATTCCAGCTGGTTTTCAGCTAATGCAGTTCTTAACTGACTTTCTATTTGAATCCGATGGTCTGCTTTTGTCTGCATTTCTGCATTGAAAAAACTGATTAAATTCTTGCCGTCCTGCTTGGATCGATACATTGCAGTATCAGCTTGCTGAATGACATCCAATGCGGAAAATTTGCCTTCTGGATAAATACTGATGCCAATGCTAGATGAAAAGTGCATCGCTGTGTTATTCAGAATATAAGGTTTATTGAGTTCCTGTAAGATTTTTGTCGCCACAATCATCGCTTGCTCAGATGCTTGCTGTATATTCTTATGATAGGCATGTAGCAAGATCACAAACTCATCTCCACCAAGTCTTGCTGGCGTGTCTTCAGCACGCAAATGCAATCTGATGCGTTCTGCTACCAGGCATAACAATTTATCTCCGACGTGATGTCCTGCGGAGTCATTTAGTAATTTAAAATCATCCAGGTCTAAAAATATGAGCGATCCAAACAAACCATTTCTATCGGCTACCCTCATCTCTTGTTCAATTCTATCCGTTAACAATCGGCGGTTAGGCAATTGAGTAAGCACGTCATAATAAGCGAGTGCCTTAATTTCCAGCTCCTTTTCTTTTTGCTCGGTAATATTGCTAGATACTGAAACAAAATGCGTAATTTCACCTTGATCATCTTTAACAGCAGTAATACTTTGCATCACTGGATAAATTTCCCCTGTTTGCTTACGATTCCAGAATTCCCCTTCATAATATCCAGTACCCAATAATTTTTTCCATAGATCTTTATAAAATTCTTTGTCTTGGCGTCCTGATTTTAGAATTCTCGGATTATTCCCCAACACACTGTCCGCTGAAAATCCTGACATTTCAGTAAAGGCTTTATTTACACGCACTATATTGGCCTGAGCATCTGTAATAATAACGGCCTGCATACTATCAAAAGTAGTTGCAGCAATTCTCAAATCCGCTTCAGTTTCTTTATAAAGACTAATATCCGACCATGAACCAAACACCTCTTTAATATTATTTTTTTCATCATATTCGACTATCAATTCATCTCTAATCCAGCAATATTCTCCATTTTTTTTCTTAAACTGGTATTCATGAATAAAAGAACCTTGCTCCATCATAATCGACATATTTTCCAATGCATGTTCAGTATAATCCTGATGCAAATGATCAATCCATAAGGATTTATTTTGATACCAGTCCTCAGGAGTGAAACCAGTCATTTCCGTGATTTTTTCTGAGATAAAACTAACCCTGAAGGGTGAGGAGGCATTGCCTGTAGGCTTTAGGGTATAGATTACAGAAGGGCTTACAGCAAGCGTATGT
This sequence comes from Methylomarinum sp., assembly GCA_030641565.1. Taxonomy (GTDB): domain Bacteria; phylum Pseudomonadota; class Gammaproteobacteria; order Methylococcales; family Methylomonadaceae; genus QPIN01. The sequence continues at coordinate 722 of DAOWHF010000301.1, read as the reverse complement.
TGTAAATATGTTTGGCTTTTCTGTAATTCATATGTACGTTTATGAACCTGTTGATCAAGAGAAGCATTTAAATCTTTTAATTCCTGATTAGCCGCTTGTAGCTGATGTGGACTGGGAATTCGCAGTGCAATAGGTATTAAAGGCCATAATAGTATCGCAGTCACCAGCGATATAAGTGCTGTCATTAGCTTGATAACAGAGGTCAGTCCATACAGAGGAAACCAGACATTAACAGCAGCCAAAAAATGCGTCGTACCACAGGCAAAAATAAAGGCTGTAAAAAGAGTAAACAGCCATCTATTTTCCAGGTCTTTGCGTTTATAGACAAAATAACCTAAGGCAATGGGAATAGATAAATACGCTAGAAAGATAACTAGATCGGATACAACGGTTAACCACAGAATTATTGGTTGCCACTGAAAACAGAAACCATGCGGCATAAACCCTTGAGGACTGAAAAGAAAATTTAAAAAATCCTGAAACATTAAAATATACCTTCAATCGTTATTTTTTGTAAGCCATATTCAATTTCAACGTATCAATTGATACTGAATTAAGAGACCAGACTCATAGAACTTCCTTTTGTATTATTAATACATAATACTCTGATACTTGTTCATATCAACCACAACTAACCATAGTTTTAAACTAAAGAATACCACTTAAGTCAGCTTAAACCCGCTTAAAAACCAACGAGGTATTTATCCCACCAAAGGCAAAAT
>DAOWHF010000102.1:0-3292 GCA_030641565.1 Methylomarinum sp. | reverse complement strand
GTACGCCAGTCTTTTGCCATTTCAACAGCGGCACGGGTTAGGTTGCCACGGTGTTTTTCTAATTTACCTTCAAAATGTTCAAACAGGGTGAATGCATCGGCTGTAGCACCTGCAAATCCAGCAATCACTTTGCCATGATATAAACGACGTACTTTACGAGCATTACCTTTCATGACAGTGTTGCCTAAAGAAACCTGACCGTCACCACCTATTACCACTTTGTCGCCGCGGCGAACTGAAAGTATTGTTGTACCTCTAAAACTCACTTTATACCTACTAAGAAAAACTAAATCTGTCAATTTTACATGTTCTTCATGACAATTGGGGGGAATTTATCAATTGAGTTGATTATTTATACTTTAGATAAAGAATTTATTTAGATCGAAAGTAGGTAGGAAGGGGCTATATGAAAATGATTAAATAGAAGGCGTATTTTGATTTAGTTAGATTTAACCGTATTGCTTGGGGTATAGAGAAAAGATAACAATCTTGATTGATCTCTTTTCTCTATAAAAGGGGATTATTCTGTTATTTTTAACAGCCAGCCTTTTTGAGCTGGGCATTTTTTAGTTTGAGCTTTTACTTGAATTCTGGCAGCTGTTCCAGCTAAAGAGGCAGGAAGTTTGCCTTTGAACAGAATGAACCCTGTTCTTTGTGTGGCTGTCATTTCAACAGGAATCTTTTTAGCAGTTACTTCTATCTGATTAGCATCTTTTATATCTTCAACCCAGAAAGAAAATTCAGATTCGGGTGCAACGGTGGATAAATGTTTGGGTTTTATATGTCCTATTACTGCTTTTTTACAGAAGCGTCCTCCCTTGTTACCGCCACCACCATGACCATCATGTCCACCGGCTGCCATTGTGTTTGACGACATTAAAAATAATACAGAGGCTAATGTTGATATTAAAATGGATTTTTTCAATTGTCTCACCTTTCATTGATTAATGATTATTGTGTGCAGTTCATAGTATAAACAAATTTTGAAAATAGGATGGTTAACATCATTATTTTGAATAGTATTTTTTAATTAATTTAACTGTTTTTTTATAAAAAAGGAGTAGAATACGTCCCCTTTTTAAAATTATATATTTGATCTTACAGTGGATTTAAGTTTGCTTTATCTTTTGATAGAGTGGGAATGGTATTTCGGTGTAGGGGATTTAACTTCTGGGAAAATAATGCTTGCAACTGCAAATATCACCATGCAATTTGGCGCTAAGCCACTATTTGAAGACGTTTCTGTTAAGTTTACTGATGGTAACCGATATGGACTCATTGGTGCCAACGGATGCGGAAAATCAACCTTTATGAAAATTTTGGGGGGGGATTTGGAGCCCTCTACAGGTAATGTCTCAAAAGATCCGCATGAGCGTATCGGTAAATTAAAGCAGGATCAGTTTGCTTATGAAGCCTATGGGGTGATTGATACCGTTATTATGGGGCATGAAGAGTTATGGGCTGTTAAGTCTGAGCGTGATGCTATTTATGCTAAAGCAGAAATGACTGAAGCAGATGGTATGCGTGCAGGTGATCTTGAGTCTGAATTTGCTGAAATGGATGGTTATTCAGCAGAGGCTCGTGCAGGTGAGTTGTTAGCTGGGGTGGGTATTCCCGTTGAGCAACATTATGGGCTGATGAGTGAAGTTGCACCGGGTTGGAAATTACGTGTGTTATTGGCGCAGGCATTGTTTTCTGAGCCAGATATTATGTTGTTGGATGAGCCAACAAATAACTTGGATATCAATGCTATTCGCTGGTTAGAGGGTGTGTTGAATGAGCGTAACTGTACTATGGTTATCATCTCGCATGATCGGCATTTCCTTAACAGTGTCTGTAGTCACATGGCGGATTTGGATTACGGTGAAATACGTGTTTACCCTGGGTCTTATGATGAATACATGACAGCTGCTACCCAGGTTATTGAAACCATGCAGTCAGAAAATGCTAAAAAGAAAGCACAGATTTCTGAGCTTAAAGCGTTTGTCAGTCGATTTTCTGCTAATGCTTCAAAGTCAAAACAGGCTACATCACGTGCAAAACGATTAGAAAAAATTAATTTGGACGAAATTAAGCCGTCTAGCCGTCAAAATCCTTTTATCCGTTTTGATCAAGATAAAAAACTACATCGTTTAGCGCTTGAGGTTGAAGGCTTGAGTAAAAGTTTTGATGAGGAGCTGTTTAGTGGCTTTGATTTAATGGTAGAAGTGGGTGAACGAGTTGCTATTATTGGACCTAATGGGATAGGTAAGACGACTTTATTGAAATGTTTGGTAGGTGATCTGGAGCCAACAGCGGGTAAGGTGAAATGGTCTGAGAATTCAGATATATCTTATTGTGCACAGGATCACGCACCTGAATTTGCAGAAGATATGCAGTTGTTTGAATGGATGGAGCAATGGGGTAAACCCAGTGATGATGATCAGGTTATTCGTGGAACACTGGGTCGGTTATTATTCTCTCAAGATGATATTGATAAAAAAGTCAGTGTGCTTTCGGGTGGTGAAAAAGGCCGGATGATCTTTGGGAAGTTGATGTTACAACGTGCCAATATTATGTTGATGGATGAGCCAACCAACCATTTGGATATGGAATCTATTGAATCATTAAATTTGGCTTTAGAAAATTATCCGGGTACTTTGATTTTTGTCAGTCACGATAGAGAGTTTGTTTCTTCTTTAGCAACCCGTGTTATAGAGTTAACACCCACAGGGATTGTTGATTTTAGAGGGACTTATGAGGATTATTTAAGTAGTCAGGCTTAAAAGGATATTGTAGCGTTGTAGGCTGGGTTGAGGAAACGAAACCCAGAATCAATGATTTGAATCATATTTAATGCTGGGTTTCGTACCTTAACCCAGCCTACACTGAACTCTTATTTCTAATGTAAAAAAAGGGGCGTATAGATTTTATCTATACGCCCCTTTTTTATATACTCTGAGAAGTATTGTCAGTAATTATGCTTTTGCTAATTCAGCACGCATTTCGTTAATGACTTTTTTGTAGTCAGGTTGGCTGAAAATTGCAGAACCTGCAACAAACATGTCGGCACCCGCAGCTTTAATCTCACGGATATTGTCAACTTTAACGCCGCCGTCAATTTCTAAACGAATGTCATAACCACTGTCGTCGATCATTTTTCTAGCTTGGCGTAATTTATCCAATGTTGCAGGGATAAAAGATTGTCCACCAAAACCAGGGTTAACAGACATTAATAAGATAATGTCTACTTTATCCATTACGTAATCTAAGTAGCTTAATGGTGTTGCTGGATTAAATACTAAGCCAGACT
>DAOWHF010000107.1:0-6659 GCA_030641565.1 Methylomarinum sp. | reverse complement strand
GATTTAATGAGACCATGTTTCACCTATAAATTCTTTTAAAATCTAATATTTAAGCTATATTCTAAAGCGATTGCATTAATTATGAAATGGGTTCTAATGTACAGTAAATTAAAATTTCTTTGTGTTTGTTTTTTATTTTTTGCTACATTTTCTAATGGATATGCGCTAGACAAAAAGCAACCGATAGTGGATGAATTACAGATACTTATCGATGTGTCTGGCAGTATGAAACACAATGATCCTTACAACTTGAGGATACCAGCTGTTAAATTGCTGGTCAATTTGTTGCCTAATGGTACAAAAGCGGGTATTTGGTTGTTTGCTGAGAATACTAAGGTACTGGTAGAAACTGGCGTGGTGAATGATCAATGGAAAAAGAAAGCATTATCCAGAGTAAGAAAAATACATTCGGCGGGGCTGTTTACCAATATTGAAGATGCGATACAAAACTCTGCTAAAGAGTGGTTTGCATCATCAGAACAGCAGAACCGGAATTTAATTTTATTAACTGATGGCATGGTGGATATATCGAAAGATATTATGCAAAGTGCTGAATCCAGAGAAAGAGTAATGGTAGATCAGATACCCTTGCTTCAGCAAGCAGGGGTAAAAGTTCAAGCCATTGCATTGTCTAGTCATGCTGATGAGGACTTACTTAATAAATTGGCTTTTAACACCAATGGCTGGTCTGAAACGGCTGAATCGGCAGATCAGTTGCAGAAAGTGTTTTATAAAATGTTTAAAAAGGCCGTGCCTCAGGATACCGTGCCTATCAAAGGTAATATGTTTACTATAGATAAGGCTATTAATGAATTCTCAGTGCTTATTTTTAAAGATCTTGATGCATTAGAGACCCAATTAATTGCACCAGATAACAGCAAAATAGTTAGTTCAGTAAAAAACAAAAATGTTGCCTGGTTAAATGAAAAAAATTATGACTTGATTACAATTAAAAAACCTAAGGCAGGGAGCTGGAGAATTATTGCAAAAATGGATCCAGATAATCAGGTGATGATTGTGACGGATTTGAAGTTACAGGTGGATGATTTTCCTAGCCACATTTCTGAAAAAGAATCGCTTGAATTGATGGCTTATTTTACAGATCAACAACAGTTAATTAGCCGGGATGATTTTTTAAGTTTAGTTGATATTTCTATAGAACAGACAGGTCCACAGGGTGCTAAAAAAGTATGGGAAATGAATCCTGTATCAGATAAACAGGGGCTATTTAGCCAAACTATTGGAGCTACTTTTGGCAAGGGCAAGCATACAATTAAGATCATTGCTGATGGTAAGACGTTTAAGCGAGAAAAGATACAGACTATTCAAGTAGTAGACAGTCCTATAAAGATAGAAACCGAAGTTAATCAAGAGCAGCGTGCAGTGAGTTTAAAGCTGATAGCTGACGAAAAGATTATTAATACTGAAATGATGGCAGTACAGGTGATTATTAGTCAGATAGGTAAAGTAGATGAAAACCAAGTGATGGAAAAAACAGCTGATGGCTGGGGGCTTGTGGTTGCTGCACCTGCACCTGAATTAGGTGCAAGCAAAGTGATTAACTTCTCTGTTATGGCTAAAACGCTTAAAGGCGATTCTGTTTCACCCGATATAAAGCCTTTTGTGATTGAGGATAGTCTGTTTCCTAAAGTTGAAGGGCTTGTAAATATACCTGTTGAAGAAGTTGAGCAAGTAGTTGAATCAAAAGTTGCAGCGCCTGAGAATGAAGAGAAAGGATTGCCTGTTGAGGAGGATGAGCCCGTCAGTTGGGGGATAGTATTAGCAATAGTTGGCGGTGTTAATATTGTTTTTATTGTTGCAGGGTTTTTTCTGTTTAAATTTCTTAAAAAGAAAACTATAGAAGAACAAGAGCAATTATTGGGTAGATTAGGCTAATGATAGAACTAAATTCTGTATGGGGTATTTTAGTAATAGAGTGTTTTATTGGCTTGCTTTTGCTAGTTATTATTTCTTCATTACTGTCTAAAAAGAAAAAATCAGGTGAACATGCGGCAATTTATAATCTAATTGATAAGTTAGAAGATAGTGAAAAAATTAAATCTAAGAAATTGGGTAAGATTATTTCCCAGTATTGTGCAGTTGAGCCCGATGTATTAAAAGAATTGCTGGGAGAGGTTAATCAGAGTGAGCAGCAGTTATATAAACAAATTCTTCATGTTTTTTTAAATAGAGATACAAGCTTGCTTGATGATTTGGATCAGCATATAGAGCATCTTTCAGCGGTTTATTTAAAAATGCTGGCATATTCATCGGCTAATAATGCTTCAGCAGTACCTGAGGAGAAAGAAAAACCTAAAGAAGATGAAGGCGAGGTTAAATTGCTGACCATTGCAAATGAGCGACTAGGAGAGCAGTTAACGGAGGCTATGGCAACTATGGATGAAATTTCAGCTGAATATACCCGTGTATTTAGTGGAACTCAAACAGAAATGGAATTGGAAGATAGTAAGAAAAATATGTTTAAAATTTTTAGGAATGCTGAGCAACGCGTTAAATCGACACTTAAAAAGTAGGATGTAGGGATATTATGAATATGACTTTTATGATTCTTCTTATTGAGATTGGGATTGTCTTGCTGGGCGTAGTGGTAGTGATGATTTTTTTTAGATGGAAAAATAAAAAATTACAAACCGCTAGTTTTGAGCAGTTGTTGAGTAATATAAAAGAAGTAGAAAGTGAGCGAAAGTCGCAGTTAATTCAGTTTTTAATGGATAGTCACGCCTTACCAGAAAAAGAAGCAGGGGAATCTGGTGAGTATATGTTGGAAGCTGAGAAGCAGTTTTTAGAACAGTTTATGAAGCAGCAGCTGGAACAAGCACCAATAGCTGATTTTTATGCAAACCTATGTGAATTGCTGGATCAGTATTTATATTTTATACCGACTGCAAAGATTGATACGGATGTTACAAAAGTTTATGGGGTAGAGGAACTGACTATTGATGATAAGGATAGTGGCTTGTTAGAAGTTGCTGATGAAATAGATGAGCCTAGTTGGGGAGACGCATTTGAAGAATCAGGCGATGAAATTGATGATTCGGAGTTAAAGGCAATTGATTGAGTGCGGAAGTAGAGCGGACTTCAGTCCGCTATAATTTGCTGACTAAAGACAACTCTACAATTGATGGCTTTTTTATTGAAATAACACCGCGATACTTACCATTACTGCACCAGCCATAATAGCCCATACTGTGCTGTCATGGTTTTTTTCCATTTGCTGTCGTAACTGCGCAATTTCTTTGGTTTGGTTGTTGATTTGTTGTTTGGTTTGGCTAGCACTGTCTAAGGCTTGAAAGACAAGGGTTGGCATCTCAGGGAAATGTTCTACGATTTCAGGGAACTGTTTTACCATTTCCTTGAATTTTGCTTTAGGTCCAATGCGTTCATGAAACCAGTCTTCAAGAAAGGGCTTTGCTGTTTGCCATAAATCCAATTCTGGGTATAACTGGCGACCTAAGCCCTCAATGTTTAACAGAGTCTTCTGTAATAATACTAATTGCGGTTGTACCACCATATCAAAGCGTCTGGCGGTTTGAAATAAACGCAATAATAACAAGCCAAAAGAGATGTCTTTTAGGGGTTTGTCAAAGATAGGTTCACAAACACTACGAATAGCAGATTCAAAGTCTTCTACTCGGGTATCAGAAGGTACCCAGCCAGATTCGATATGCATATCTGCGACACGGCGATAATCACGATTAAAAAAGGCAAGGAAGTTCTCAGCCAAGTAGCGTTGGTCTGATAGGGTTAAAGTGCCTACAATACCAAAATCAACAGCAATATATTTGTCAGGTAGTTCAACAAATACGTTGCCGGGGTGCATGTCGGCATGAAAGAAATTATCACGGAAAACCTGAGTAAAGAAGGTTTCTACCCCACGCTCAGCCAGTAATTTAAAGTTGGCACCTTGTTCTTTTAATTGATCGATTTCCCCTACTGGAATGCCATAAATTCTTTCCATGACCAGCACTTTTTTGCGGGTAAACTGCCAATGAATTTCAGGCACGTAGAGTGAATCTGAATCTTTAAAATTATCGCGTAATTTAGTGGCATTTGCAGCTTCTCTCACTAAGTCTAATTCATCTAATAGAGTCTTTTCAAATTCTGCAACCACTTCTAAGGCACGTAAGCGTTTGGCATCATCCCAAAATTTTTCGGCTAAGCGAGCTAATTCATAAAGTAAGCCTATATCAGATTTAATTCTTTTTTCAATATGGGGTCTTAATACTTTAACAACTACTTTCTCACCGCTATGTAAGGTCGCAGTATGTACTTGAGCGACCGATGCTGATGCCAGTGGTTCGTGGTCAAATTCGGCAAAAGCTTCGGTAACAGGCATCCCTAATTGCTCTTCAATAACTTGCAGTGCTTGTTCATTAGGAAAAGGAGGAACCTTATCTTGTAATTTAACCAGTTCATCTGCAATGTCATCTGGCAATATGTCTTTACGGGTAGATAAGGCCTGGCCGAATTTTATATAAATAGGACCTAAGTCTTCTAAGGTTTTACGAATTCTAACGCCGCGGGGTTCTGAGGGTTTTCTAATCCAATAATTAGGTGAAAATACTGCAAGAAAACGAATAGGGCGGAATAAGTGCGTTTTTAAAACAATTTCATCTAAACCATGGTACATCATGACCCAGTTGATATGGATTAAGCGCATTAATATTTTTGGATGAACCACGGTATTTCCTTATTGTGTTTTTAATTGCTTAATACGAGCGTCTAAACGGTCAAAATCGGCGCGTATCTTATCAACTTGTTGATAAAAGATATCGGCTTCAGGGCCGGCAGGAAGATCACGCGTTTCTTCTTGTAAAAACTCTTTTGTGTTGAGTTTAAAAGTATCCAGTGTTTCTTGTGACCAGTTTTGGCCACTACGAAATAAGTTGCCAATCTTATGGGCAACAATATCACCCGTAAATTGAGATAGTTTTTCTTCTAAATCTATGTCGAGTTTGTCAAAAACCTGCTGAAATTTATGCGCAATTTGGGTGTCGCCTTCAATTTTAACTTCACCGCTAAAAATTGAGCGCATAGGTGTTGAACTTAAGCCCATTAAACCCAGTGCGGATAAAGTGCCACTGAGGGTTGCATCAGCTTCGGCTGTATAGCTTTCTAATAATTGAATTTTATCTTTGGTGGGGCAAAGGTAAACGGTTTCGTTAAACGGTAGAATATTTACGGCAATGACTTTCCCTGCTAAAGGCGTTAAAAATAGACTGACATCTTCATCCAAAGACAGGTATTGGTTTAAGGCAGTTTCTAGTGCCGTTATGATGAGGGGTTTAATTATCATTTAGTTTTCCACGAGTATTTGGCCGATATTTTGTGCCAAGGGTGGCTCTCCAGGACTTTATTAAGATTGAATGGCTGGGGTAAGAGCGGACTGAAGTCCGCTCTACAAAACACCGATCAGATTAAGTGTAATATGAGCTACTGGTAAGCTATGATTTCCCGTTATAGTTTATAACCTCTATGTACAGCAACAATCCCTTGGCTCATGTTGAAATATTCACAGCGTTCTAGCCCTGCATCTTCCATCATTTCTTTTAATTTGTCTTGCTTAGGGTGCATACGAATTGATTCTGCAAGATAGCGATAGCTGTCTTCGTCTTTAGCCACAAATTTACCGATTTTTGGTAGCAGTTTAAATGAGTAAAAGTCATAAACTTTTTCTGTTACTTTATCGATAGGGTGAGAGAATTCTAAGACAATGACTTTACCGCCAGGTTTAAGAACTCGCATCATAGAGCGTAAAGCAGCATCTTTATCGGTTACGTTTCGTAAGCCAAAAGCAATACATACACAATCAAAGGTATTGTCTGCAAAGGGTAAGCATTCTGCATTGACTTGGGCGTAATTAATATTTCCAACTAAACCACGGTTAATTAGGCGATCACGACCTGTGCGTAACATTTCTGAGTTAATATCCGCTAAAACAATAGAACCTTCTTTACCGACTCGTTTTTCAAAAAGTGTTGTTAAATCACCTGTACCACCGGCTAAATCTAAAATCTGATCCCCATTTCTAACATTAGCTAGTTGGATAGCAACACGCTTCCAAATACGATGAATACCTAAAGACATTAGGTCATTCATGATGTCATAGTTACTGGCTACAGAGTCAAATACGCCGCGCACCATACTGACTTTGTCATCAGTTGCTACTTGTTTAAAGCCAAAATGGGTTGTGTTTTCGTTTGTCATAAGATTACTTGGTTTGTTATCGGGTTAACGCTATCGCAAACCCGATTTACATCGGGTGTTAATGCTATTTTAAAATAGCTTGAGACCTTTGCCGGAAAATATGAATCGAGTAAAAGTCTCAGCTTATACGTCCTTAATTGGTTAATGGGTCTTTACGTGTATATCCCGATTTTTGTAACGCTTCGAGATAATTTGCCCAAAGGGTTTGATTCTCAGAGCCTAGCTTATAAAGCATGTCCCATGAATAAATGCCACTATTATGGCCATCTGTAAAAGTGGGTTCAATACCGTAATTTCCCATCGGTTTTATTTCCGATATATTGACGTTTTCTTTGCCTGTTTGCAGGATTTCTTGTCCGGGTGCATGACCTAATGCTTCAGCAGAAGGCGTATAGACACGCAAATATTCACAAGGTAACTTAAATGTCTCG
>DAOWHF010000223.1:0-35519 GCA_030641565.1 Methylomarinum sp. | reverse complement strand
GATTCCCATCACCCGCGCCAATTCTTTTTTGGGCCAAAAGTGCTCATATAGCTCAGGCGGTAGAGCACTGCCTTGGTAAGGAAGAGGGCACCGGTTCAAATCCGGTTATGAGCTCCAGGATGTTGTTTAAGTGTGTTTCGAGGATCTATGTTAAAAGATTATTTGAGATCTTTTTTATTCTGTAGTACAATTCTCGGTTCTTTAGGTTTTCTGAATTAGGTCAGTGGCTCAATTGGTAGAGCAGCGGTCTCCAAAACCGCAGGTTGTGGGTTCGAGTCCCTCCTGGCCTGCCAGTTCAGAATATTACTCAATAATTAAATTCCAAGTATATAAATGAATGCACAGGCGGAAGAAACATCAAAAGTTTTTGATGTTATAAAGCAAGGTTTGTCTCTTGTATTTGTGGTGGCTGGTATAGCCGCTTTTTATTATTTTGCCGATGTGCCTGGCTTTGCATTGCTGTATAGAGTGCTGGCATTGGTTGCGATCATAATGATTGCCTTGGCTATTATGTTGACAACAAGCGTAGGTCAAAACGTTTGGGGCTTCGCGCTGGAATCAAAGCAAGAAGTAAGGAAGGTGGTGTGGCCGAGTCGCGAAGAAACAATAAGAACAACTTTGCTAGTGTTTGGGATGGTTTTTATTGTGGGTTTGGTTTTGTGGTTTTTGGATATGTTCCTGTTTTGGGGTATCCGTAATTTAACTGGTCAGGTGTAACTAATGGCTCTACGTTGGTATGTGGTTCATGCATATTCAAATTTCGAGAATAAAGTTAAATTAGCTTTAGAAGAAAAGATTGAGCTGGAAGGCTTGCAAGATAGCTTTGGAAAGATTCTTGTTCCTACGGAAGAAGTTGTAGAAATGCGTATGGGGCAGCAGCGTAAAAGTGAAAGAAAGTTCTTTCCTGGATACGTTTTGGTTCAGATGGAATTGACTGATGAAACATGGCATTTGGTGCGCAATATCCCAAGAGTGCTAGGGTTTATTGGTGGAACTTCAGATAGGCCAGCGCCAATTTCTGATAAAGAGGCGGATGCAATTCTGAATCGTGTCGAAGAAGGTGTTAATAAACCAAGACCTAAAGTGTTGTTTGAGGTTGGTGAGACACTAAGAGTTATTGATGGACCGTTTAAAGATTTTAACGGTAATATTGAAGAAGTAAATTACGAAAAAAGTCGATTAAAGGTTTCTGTTTTAATTTTTGGTCGTTCTACACCTGTTGAATTGGAATTTGGTCAAGTAGAAAAGCTTTAAATAATTACAAAATAGTTTATTGAATCTCCGTTCTTTTTTAGAATGGAGATTTTTGTTTCTTGGGGAGCTGAAAATGCGTTTGTACCCATCTGGAGTGAAAAATGGCAAAAAAAATACAAGCATATATTAAATTGCAGGTAAAAGCGGGTGAAGCGAATCCAAGTCCACCGGTTGGTCCTGCATTAGGACAGCATGGTGTGAACATCATGGAATTCTGTAAAGCTTTTAATGCTAAAACGGGTGATATGGAAAAAGGTCTTCCTATTCCTGTGGTGATTAGCGTTTATAGTGATAGAAGTTTTACTTTTATTACAAAAACACCCCCTGCATCAGTATTGTTAATGAAGTCAGCTGGTATTCAAAAAGGTAGTGGTACACCTAACACTGCAAAAGTTGGAACTGTAACTCGCGCCCAGCTAGAAGAAATTGCAACAACAAAAATGCAAGATCTTAATGCGGCAGATATGGATGCGGCAGTAAAAATAATAGCAGGCAGTGCACGTAGCATGGGTCTGGATGTGGAGGGTTTGTAAATGGCTAAGTTATCTAAGAAAGCAAAGTTACTAGCAGCTAAAGTTGATAAAAGCAAACAATATTCAATATCTGAGAGCATTGCTATATTAAAAGAGTTTGCTAACTCAAAATTTGATGAGGCACTTGATGTAAGTGTTGTTTTGGGTGTGGATTCAAGAAAATCTGATCAAAACGTACGTGGTGCTTCTGTATTGCCAAACGGAACAGGTAAAACAGTTCGAGTGGCTGTTTTTACGCAAGGTCCTAATGCTGATGCAGCAAAAGAAGCCGGTGCTGATGTTATCGGTATGGACGATTTAGCTGATCAAGTTAAAAAAGGTCAAATGGATTTTGATGTTGTAATTGCATCACCTGATGCAATGCGAGTGGTCGGTCAGTTGGGGCAAATTCTTGGCCCAAGAGGTTTGATGCCAAACCCTAAGGTAGGAACAGTAACTCCAGATGTTGCGACAGCAGTTAAAAATGCAAAATCTGGTCAGGTTCGTTATCGTACAGATAAAGGTGGAATCATTCACTGTTCAATAGGTAAAGTGTCATTTGATGAGGCATCTGTTAAACAGAATCTTGAATTTTTAATCTCAGATTTGAAGAAAGCTAAGCCTTCTTCTGCCAAAGGTATCTATTTGAAGAAGATTGTTATTTCTTCAACAATGGGGCCTGGTTTGTGGATTGATCAAAGCACTATAGAAGTATAAAGAAAACTTTGGGTTGCCGGTTTGGCAACCGTCAAAGACCGTTGGTGCTAATGGCATAAATTATAGTTTTACTATAAGCCAGCGTAGGCGGAAGCTTTACCGGTGTTATAGGTAAGGAGCCGTAAGGAGCATTCGAAAGAATGCGTTTTGTTTAATCCGGACGAGAGTCTGGATAAATTACCGGAGGTAATCTGTGGCATTAAACCTAGATGGCAAAAAGGTAGTTGTTGATGAAGTTGCTCAGTATGCTCAAAAAGCATTATCTGCAGTTGCAGCTGAATATCGTGGTCTGACAGTATCTGAATTAACAGAATTGCGTAATATAGCAAGAGATACTGGTGTTTACTTAAGAGTGGTTAAAAACTCTTTGGCAAAACGAGCTATAGCAGGAACTGACTTTGAATGTATGCAAGATGGATTGAAAGGTCCTTTGATTCTTGCTTTTTCAATGGAAGCACCTGGTGCAGCAGCGCGATTAATTAATGATTTTGCAAAAAGCAATGACAAGTTAGTTCCTAAAGTCATTGGATTTGATGGTCAATCACTAGATGTTTCTGAGTTAGCGCGCTTGGCAAGTTTGCCTACACGCGACGAAGGTATCAGTTTGATTATGGCAGTAATGAAAGCTCCAGTTGGTAAACTGGCTCGTACATTGGCTGCTCTTAGAGACCAAAAGCAAGAATCAGAAGTTGAAGCGGCATAAACTTCACAATCAGTAAAAACCTATTATTTTAGAGGAATATCAGAAATGGCAATCTCACAAGAAGACATTTTAGAAGCAGTATCAAACATGACTGTTATGGAAATCGTTGATTTAATCTCTGCGATGGAAGAAAAATTTGGAGTAACAGCTGCAGTTGCAGCGGCCGCTCCTGCTGCTGGTGGCGAAGCTGCTGCTGGTGCAGAACAAACTGAGTTTGATGTTATCATGACATCATTTGGTGCTAACAAAGTTTCTGTAATTAAAGCGGTTCGCGGCATTACAGGTTTAGGCCTTAAAGAAGCGAAAGCAGCAGTTGAAGGTGCACCAACAGCAATTAAAGAAGGCGTGAGCAAAACTGACGCTGAAGAAACAGTTAAAGTACTTGAAGAAGCAGGTGCTTCTGCTGAAGTCAAATAAACTTGATTGATGAAAGATTTAGAAGGCGTGTAAGAAATAGACGTTTTAATTAGTTCGAGCACATCTAAGTCTTGAACGGTAGGGCTGGTGACATATTTGTCGCCGGCCTTTTACTGTTTCAGAAACTCTTGTTTGAATCAATGTTCTTAATATTGATTCAAACATATATTAAACAATCCTTGATTGAAGGTATGAAAGCAATATGACCTATTCTTTTACCGAAAAAAAGCGTATTCGTAATAACTTTGGGAAAGGTACAGAAGTACTTGAAGTTCCCTATCTTTTGGCCACTCAAATTGACTCGTATGCCAGTTTTTTACAGTCAGGTATTGAGCCTAAAAAAAGATTGGAGCGTGGTTTACACGGCGCATTTGGCAGTGTATTTCCAATTGTTAGTCACTCGGGTTATGCAGTTCTTGAATATGTAAAGTATAGATTAGGTGAGCCAACCTTTGATGTAAGGGAGTGTCAGCAGCGTGGTGCTACGTTCGCAGCTCCATTGCGTGTGCTTGTGCGTTTAGTTATCTATGATAAAGACGCCCCAGTTTCAGCTAAGGTTGTTAAAGATATTAGAGAGCAAGAAGTTTACATGGGTGAACTTCCACTAATGACTGATAATGGTACTTTTGTAATTAATGGTACAGAGCGAGTTATTGTTTCTCAGTTACATAGATCACCTGGTGTTTTCTTTGATCATGATAAAGGAAAAACACATTCGTCTGGTAAGTTGTTGTTTAACGCCAGAGTAATACCATACCGTGGTTCATGGTTGGATTTTGAATTTGATCATAAAGATGCTGTGTTTGTCAGAATTGATAGACGTCGCAAGATTCCAGCAACGATTTTATTAAGAGCCTTAGGGTACGATAACGAAGAAATGATCAGCATGTTCTTCGAAACGAATAAATTTACCTTAAGTGCTGATAGTATCAAATTCCATGTTATTCCTGAGCGTTTACGCGGGGAAATGGCAGTATTTGATATTAAATACGATGGTGAGGTTCTCGTCGAGGAAGGGCGTAGAGTAACTGCCAAGCACATCAGGAAAATGACCAAATTAGGTGTCACTGAGATTGATGTACCTAAAGAGTATTTGTACGGAAAAATATTAGCGCATAACATCATTGATGAATCAACGGGTGAATTAGTTGCAAGCGTTAATGATGAAATTAGCGAAGAGTCTTTTCAACAGATTGTAGATGGCGGTGTTTCTGATTTTGAAGTGCTGTATGTTAATGATTTGGATCGAGGTGCTTTCATATCTAATTCAATGAGGCTGGATTCATCTACCAATAGATTGGAAGCTTTGGTAGAAATTTACCGAATGATGCGACCAGGTGAGCCGCCTACAAAAGATTCTGCTGAAAATTTATTTGCAAATTTATTTTTTACATCAGATCGTTATGACTTGTCAGCCGTAGGACGAATGAAATTTAATCGTCGTTTAGGTCGGGACGAGTCGGAAGGTGAAGGCGTACTAAGCAATGATGACATTGTTGATGTATTAAAAGAATTGATAGATATTAGAAATGGTAATGGTACTGTTGATGATATTGACCATCTTGGGAACAGGCGTGTTCGCTCAGTGGGTGAAATGATAGAAAACCAATTCCGAGTTGGTTTGGTAAGGGTTGAGAGGGCTGTTAGAGAGCGCTTGACACTTGCTGATTCTGAAGGCTATATGCCGCAAGAAATAATTAACGCAAAACCTGTTTCTGCTGCGGTAAAAGAATTTTTTGGTTCTAGCCAATTATCGCAATTTATGGATCAGAACAATCCATTGTCTCAGGTTACCCATAAAAGAAGGGTTTCAGCATTAGGTCCGGGTGGTCTTGCGAGAGAAAGAGCGGGCTTTGAGGTGCGAGATGTACATACAACGCATTACGGTCGTGTTTGTCCTATTGAAACACCTGAGGGACCAAATATTGGTTTGATTAACTCTTTGTCTGTCTATGCGCGTACAAATTCTTATGGTTTTCTTGAAACACCTTATAGAAAAGTAAACGACGGTATGGTGACTGATCAGGTTGATTATTTATCTGCAATTGAAGAGGGTGATTTTGTAATTGCTCAATCGAGTGTTGCTATAGATGAAAATGGTCGATTAGTTGAAGGTTTGGTTGCTGCGCGTCATAAGGACGAGTTTACATTAGCGACATCTGATAAAGTGCAATATATGGATGTATCGTCTAAACAGATTGTATCTGTTGCGGCATCTATTATTCCATTTTTAGAGCATGATGATGCGAACAGAGCTCTAATGGGTTCAAACATGCAGCGTCAAGCTGTTCCAACATTGCGTGCTGAGAAGCCGTTGGTTGGTACTGGTATGGAGCGAGTAGTAGCAAAAGATTCCGGTGTTGCAGTTGTTGCTAAGCGTGGTGGCGTTATTGAAACTGTTGATGCGGCTAGAGTGGTTGTTAAGGTTAATGAAGCTGAAACCATTGAAGGTGTTCCTAGTGTAGATATTTATAATTTAACTAAATACACACGATCAAACCAAAACACATGTATTAACCAAAAGCCCTTGGTTATGCCTGGGGATACAGTAAATTCTGGTGATATTCTTGCTGATGGTCCATCGACTGATATTGGTGAATTAGCATTGGGTCAAAATATGCTAATTGCCTTTATGCCTTGGAATGGCTACAACTATGAGGATTCGATTCTCGTTTCAGAAAGAGTTGTTAAAGAAGACCGTTTTACTACAATTCACATTGAAGAAAAAACATGTGTTGCGCGTGAAACCAAGCATAGTCCAGAAGAAATTACAGCTGATATTCCAAATGTAAGCGAAGAAGCTTTATCTAAATTAGATGAATCAGGCATTGTTTACGTTGGTGCGGAAGTTAAAGGTGGTGATATTCTCGTTGGTAAGGTTACGCCAAAAGGTGAGACCCAACTGACACCTGAGGAAAAATTGCTAAGAGCAATCTTTGGTGAAAAAGCAGCGGATGTAAAAGATACTTCTTTGAGAGTGCCTGGTAGTATTCGTGGAACAGTTATTGATGTTCAAGTCTTTACCCGTGATGGCGTGCCAAAAGATAAGCGAGCATTAGAAATTGAAGAAGCAGAAATCAAACGCTATAAAAAAGACTTAGATGATCAGTTGAAAATTGTTGAAGCTGATATTTTTGAGCGTGTTGCTCTTATGTTGCTTGGTCAGAAGACTGATGCTGGTATGGGGGCTCTGAAGAAAGGTACAGAGCTGACAAAAGAGCATCTAGACGAGTTGACTAGATCTGATTGGCTAAAATTAAAAGTACAAAATGAAGATATTAATGTTCAATTAGAATCTGTTGCCGCACAAATTGAGCAGCAACGTAAAGATTTTGATGAGCGATTTGAATCTAAGCGTACAAAAATCACCATGGGGGATGATCTGGCTCCAGGTGTTTTGAAAATGGTTAAAGTTTATTTGGCGGTTAAAAAACGTATTCAGCCTGGTGACAAGATGGCGGGTCGTCATGGTAATAAGGGTGTTATATCCCAAATTGTTCCTGTTGAAGATATGCCATATACTGCCGATGGAAATCCAGTAGATATCTTATTGAACCCACTAGGTGTGCCATCTCGAATGAATGTTGGGCAGGTACTAGAAACACATTTGGGCTGGGCTGCTAAAGGTCTTGGAATTAAAATAGGTAAAATGTTAGAGGCTCAATCTAAAGTTCAAGAAATACGTGGATTTTTAGATAAAATATATAATGGTAGCGGTAGACAAGAAGACCTTGATTCCTTTTCGGATAAAGAGATCATGGGAATGGCTGCTAACTTGGTAGCGGGTGTGCCAATGGCAACGCCTGTTTTTGATGGGGCAACTGAAGCTGAAATCAAAAATATGTTGAAGTTGGCTGATCTTCCTGAGCATGGTCAAATACGATTGTATGATGGCTTGACGGGTGAACCATTTGAGCGTGAAGTTACTGTCGGCTATATGTATATGCTGAAATTGAATCATTTGGTTGATGATAAGATGCATGCTCGTTCAACTGGACCATATAGTTTGGTTACTCAGCAGCCGCTAGGTGGTAAGGCACAATTTGGTGGCCAGCGTTTTGGAGAAATGGAGGTCTGGGCGCTCGAGGCTTATGGTGCAGCATATACATTGCAAGAAATGTTGACTGTGAAATCAGATGATGTAAATGGTCGTACAAAAATGTATAAAAATATTGTTGATGGCAATCACTCAATGGATGCAGGTATGCCTGAATCATTTAATGTATTGCTTAAAGAAATACGCTCATTGGCTGTAAATATTGAGTTAGAACAAAAATAACTCAAACAGTAGATTTATTTATTAGCCATACTCGGCAATAGCCAGGTAAAAAGAAAAGAGGACAAGCTCTTGAAAGATTTGATGAATTTTTTAAAACGTCAAGGTCGTAATGAAGACTTTGATGCCATTAGGATTGGATTAGCGTCGCCAGCCATGATTCGTTCGTGGTCATATGGTGAGGTAAAAAAACCGGAAACAATTAATTACCGTACTTTTAAGCCTGAGCGTGATGGTCTTTTTTGTGCAAAGATTTTTGGGCCAGTTAGTGACTATGAATGTTTGTGTGGAAAATACAAAAGATTAAAGCATCGCGGTGTGATTTGTGAGAAATGTGGCGTTGAAGTTACAATCTCTAAAGTCAGACGTGAAAGAATGGGGCATATTGATTTAGCAAGCCCTGTTGCTCATATTTGGTTTTTAAATCGTTGCCATCAAGAATTGCATTGTTATTGGATATGACTTTGCGAGGAATAGAGCGGGTGTTATATTTTGAATCATTCGTGGTTCTTGATCCAGGTTTAACACCATTAGAGCGTGGCCAATTGCTAACAGACGAAGAGTATCTGAACGCTATTGAAGAGCATGGTGATGAATTTGATGCAAAGATGGGTGCTGAGGCTGTCTATGATTTATTGAAGTCTATTGATCTTAAAGAGGAAATTAATATTCTTCGCGAAGAGATCAATTCAACAAATTCAGAAACAAAAATTAAAAAATACTCCAAGCGTCTGAAGGTTATTGAATCATTAGTTGCTTCTAGTAATCGTCCTGAATGGATGATTATGACAGTATTGCCGGTATTACCACCTGAATTGCGTCCTTTAGTGCCACTTGATGGCGGACGTTTTGCAACGTCAGACCTAAATGATTTATATCGTCGTGTTATTAACAGAAATAACCGTTTAGGACGCTTATTAGATCTTAATGCGCCTGATATTATTGTTCGCAATGAAAAACGGATGTTGCAGGAATCTGTTGATGCCTTATTAGATAATGGGCGTCGTGGACGTGCGATTACTGGTACGAATAGAAGACCGCTTAAATCATTAGCCGATATGATTAAGGGTAAGCAGGGGCGTTTTAGACAGAACTTGCTAGGGAAACGAGTAGATTATTCTGGTCGTTCAGTAATTGTTGTAGGGCCAACACTTAAATTGCATCAGTGTGGTTTACCAAAGAAAATGGCTTTGGAGTTATTTAAGCCTTTTATATTTAGTAAGTTACAATTTCGTGGTCTAGCTACAACCATTAAAGCGGCAAAGAAAATGGTTGAGCGTGAAGGTGCAGAAGTTTGGGATATTCTTGAAGATGTGATTCGTGAACATCCGATTATGCTTAATCGTGCGCCAACTTTGCATAGACTTGGTATTCAAGCGTTTGAGCCAACTTTGATTGAAGGTAAAGCTATCCAATTGCATCCACTGGTTTGTGGTGCATTTAACGCTGATTTTGATGGCGACCAGATGGCGGTACATATACCTTTATCTATTGAAGCTCAGCTTGAAGCCAGAATATTGATGATGGCGACAAATAATATTTTATCACCTGCGAATGGTGAGCCTGTTATTAACCCATCTCAGGATGTGGTATTGGGTTTGTATTATATTACGCGTGAAAAAATCAATGCGACTGGTGAAGGTAGTGTTTTTGTTGACTTGGATGAGGTTAATAAAGCTTTAGATAGTAAGGCTGTCGAACTGCAGACAAAAATACAACTTCGAGTTACTGAAAAAGTCAGAAATGATGATGATGAGTTGGTTGAGCACACTAAGCGCTACGAGACAACGGTTGGTCGTGCGCTAATTTGGGCGATTGTGCCTGATGGCATGCCTTTTGATGTGGTTAATGTTGATATGACTAAAAAGAACATATCAAAACTAATTAACTACAGCTATCGTCATCTGGGTAATAAAGATACGGTGATGCTAGCTGATAAAATCATGTACCTGGGTTTTAAATATGCAACAAGGTCTGGTGTTTCATTTGGTATTGAAGATATGGAGATACCAGAAAAGAAAAGTGGAATTCTTGAGGCTGCTGAAACTGAAGTTCGTGAAATCCAAAGTCAGTACTCATCAGGTCTGGTAACAGATGGTGAGCGATATAACAAAGTTGTTGATATTTGGTCTCATGCAAATGAGCAGGTTGCTAAAGTCATGATGGAAGGCTTGGGTGAAGAGGATACAGTGAATGCTGCGGGTGAAAACGTTAAGCAGAAGTCTTTTAACTCGGTATTTATGATGGCTGAGTCTGGTGCTAGGGGTTCTGCGGCTCAGATTCGTCAGTTGGCAGGTATGCGTGGCTTAATGGCGAAACCTGATGGTTCTATTATTGAGACGCCTATTACGGCTAATTTCCGTGAGGGTCTTGATGTACTACAGTATTTCATCTCAACTCATGGGGCTCGTAAAGGTTTGGCTGATACGGCTCTAAAAACTGCTAACTCAGGGTATTTAACGCGTAGATTAGTTGATGTTGCACAAGATTTAGTGGTTTCTACTATTGATTGTGGGACAAATAAAGGCTTGACCATGACACCAATTATTGAGGGTGGTGATGTTGTTGAGCCTCTATCTGAGCGTGTGCTAGGAAGGGTTGTTGTTAATGATGTGTTGGATCAAAAAGATGAAAATATCATTATTCCTTCAGGAACAATGATTGATGAGTCGATGGTATCCTTGCTTGAAGATAACGGTATAGACCGTTTGTTGGTGCGCTCTGTAATTACCTGTGAAACACGTCAAGGCATATGTGCTAAGTGTTACGGTCGTGATTTAGGTCGTGGACATATGATCAATATTGGTGAAGCGGTTGGTGTTGTTGCGGCACAATCAATTGGTGAGCCAGGAACTCAGTTAACCATGCGTACTTTCCATATTGGCGGTGCGGCATCCAGGTCGGCTGCGATTAGTAATGTACAAGTGAAGTCAGCGGGTACAATTAAGCTGAGTAACTTGAAAACAGTTAAAAATAAAGATGGTCATCTTGTTGCTGTATCTCGTTCAGGTGAGGTTGGTGTAATGGATGGTTATGGAAGAGAGCGTGAGCGCTATAAGATTCCATATGGTTCGGTATTGTCAGTTGCTGAGGGAAGTGCGGTAAATACAGGTGACATTATTGTTAATTGGGATCCGCATACGCATCCAGTTGTTACAGAAGTGAATGGATCTATTCAGTTGATTGACTTTGTCAATGGTGTCACTGTACAGGAGCAATCAGATGACGTGACGGGTTTGACCTCTCTCGTAGTAACCGATCCTAAGCAAAGAAGTGCGGCAGGTAAGGAGCTAAGACCAATGGTAAGGTTGGTTGACGCACAAGGTGAAGCAATTAACTTATCAGGCACTGATATTCCTGCTCAATACTTTTTACCTGCAGGAGCGATTGCGGGTATAAAAGATGGTGGTGAAGTAATGGTTGGTGATGTTTTGGCCAGAATTCCACAGGAATCAAGTAAAACTAGGGATATTACAGGTGGTCTGCCGCGAGTAGCCGATTTATTTGAGGCTCGTAAAACAAAGGATCCAGCAATACTTGCAGAAGCAACAGGAATGATATCTTTTGGTAAGGAGACTAAAGGTAAGCAGCGTGTTGTTATTACCGATTCTGAAGGCGAGCAGTATGAAACATTGATTCCAAAGTGGCGTCATATTACTGTGTTCGAGGGTGAATTTGTAGAAAAAGGAGAGACAATTGCTGAGGGTGAATTAACACCTCACGATATTCTTAGATTAAGAGGGATTGAAGAGCTTGCCGATTATTTGGTTAAAGAGATTCAAGATGTTTACCGTTTGCAAGGTGTGGGAATTAACGATAAACATATCGAATCCATTATCAGGCAAATGCTGAGAAAAGTTGATATTACAGCATCTGGTGAAACTGATTTTGTTAAAGGTGAGCAGGTTGAAAGAGGTTTGGTTAATGCAATTAATGACCAGATGGAGAAGGAAGGTAAGATTCCAGCAAGTTATGAATCTATCCTGTTAGGTATTACTAAAGCCTCTTTGGCAACTGAGTCATTTATTTCTGCTGCTTCATTCCAAGAGACAACGCGAGTACTGACAGATGCGGCAGTAAGAGGTTTGGATGATAACCTTAACGGCCTAAAAGAAAATGTAATTGTTGGGCGATTAATACCAGCAGGTACAGGTTTAGCTTATCATGAGCTGCGCAAGAAGAAGCGTCAGAGCAAGATGGCTGCTGATGTTGCGGTAGAATCACCCGCAATAGATACTGTTGAAGTAGAAGAGGCGTTAAAACAAGCGCTGAATACAGAACAGTAAAAGTAACAAAGTTCTTGACCTGGGCAGATGAAGAAGTGTAAGATACACGGCTCACATGAGCTAAGAGCTTAGGTCAGGGATAAAGCGAGTGAAGAACCGGTATGCATTTAATGTGTAGTGGTTCTTTTGTTTTTTCTGACAATTAATTTTGTATATCGGAGTAAATAGATATGGCAACGATCAACCAGTTGGTTCGTAAGCCTCGTGCTAAAAAAGTAGATAAAAGTAACGTTCCAGCATTGAAAGCTTGTCCTCAGCGACGCGGTGTTTGTACGCGTGTTTACACAACAACCCCAAAGAAACCAAACTCAGCGATGCGTAAGGTGGCAAGGGTTAGGTTGACTAGCGGCTATGAAGTAAGTAGCTATATCGGTGGTGAAGGCCATAATTTACAAGAGCATTCCGTGGTGTTGATCAGGGGTGGTCGTGTAAAAGATTTACCTGGTGTACGTTATCACGTTGTTAGAGGGAGTCTTGATACTTCTGGTGTTGATGGTAGAAAGGCTGGTCGTTCTAAATACGGAACTAAAAAGCCTAAAGCATAAGGAGTAAAGAGATGTCTAGAAGAAGAGCGGCGATAAAAAGAAGTGTAATTCCTGATCCAAGATTCGGCAGTGAAATGCTGACTAAGTTCATGAATTTGTTAATGCTAAGTGGTAAGAAGTCTGTTGCGGAAAGTATCGTATACGGTGCTTTGGATGTGATCGAAACGAAAGGGCATGAAGAGCCTCTTGAGGTTTTGTCTAAGGCCTTAGAAAATGTACAGCCAAGGGTTGAGGTTAAATCTCGCCGTGTTGGTGGTGCGACATATCAAGTGCCTGTTGAAGTTCGTCCAGGTAGAAGAGTTGCTCTTGCGATGCGTTGGTTAATTGATGCAGCAAGAAAAAGAAACGAAAGAACTATGGCTGCCAAGTTGGCTGGTGAATTACTTGATGCTTTTGAAGGTCGCGGTGCGGCTAACAAAAAACGTGAAGATGTTCATAAGATGGCGGATGCAAACAAAGCATTCTCTCATTACCGTTGGTAAGATAGAAATATATAAGGGTTGGTTGTGGGGCGAAAGACATCAATTGATCGCTATAGAAATATAGGGATCATGGCGCATATTGACGCCGGAAAGACAACCACAACCGAAAGGATACTGTACTATACTGGGGTTTCTCATAAGATTGGGGAGGTTCATGATGGTGCGGCAACAATGGATTGGATGGAGCAAGAGCAGGAGCGTGGAATAACAATCACTTCTGCTGCAACGACATGCTTTTGGAGTGGGATGAAAGAGCAGTTCCCGCAGCATCGTATCAATATTATTGATACGCCGGGGCATGTTGACTTTACCATTGAGGTGGAGCGTTCGTTGCGGGTTTTAGATGGTGCTTGCGCGGTTTTTTGTGCTGTTGGTGGGGTTGAGCCACAGTCAGAAACAGTGTGGCGGCAGGCGAATAAATACGGTGTTCCTAGAGTTGTATTTGTTAATAAGATGGATCGATCTGGTGCAGATTTTTTGCGGGTCATCGAGCAAATTGAGCAGCGCTTGAATGCTCGGCCTGTGCCAGTTCAGTTGCCGATTGGTGCTGAAGAAAGTTTTGAGGGTGTAGTTGATCTCGTTACCATGAAGGCATTGTTCTGGGAAGGTGACGATGTAGCAGTTGCCTTTGAAGAGAAGGCGATACCGGAAGATTTGGTTGCGCTGGCTGAGGAATGGCGAGAAAAGATGGTTGAGGCTGCGGCTGATGCTAATGATGACTTGATGGAGAAATACCTTGAAGAGGGCGAGTTGTCAGAGGAAGAAATTAAGGCGGGGTTGAGAAGCTTGGTCTTGGCAAATGAAATTGTGCCAGCTTTGTGTGGTTCTGCCTTTAAGAATAAAGGTGTTCAGAATTTACTCGATGCTGTAATTGATTATTTGCCAGCACCTACGGATGTTTTACCTGTTAAAGGGTTGGTTGATTCCGGTGCTGAAGAAGAGCGTAAAGCGGATGATGCTGAATCATTTTCTGCATTGGCTTTTAAAATTGCGACGGACCCATTTGTGGGTACGCTAACTTTTTTTAGAGTTTATTCGGGTGTATTGACTTCAGGTGATACAATATACAATCCGATTAAAGGAAAAAAAGAGAGAGTGGGAAGAATAGTGCAGATGCACTCGAATAGCAGGGAAGAAGTTAAAGAAGTCAGGGCAGGGGATATTGCTGCTGCAGTAGGTTTAAAGAATGTCACAACAGGTGATACATTGTGTGATATTAAAAATTCAATTTTACTTGAGAAAATGGATTTCCCAGAGCCGGTGATCTCTATTGCGGTTGAGCCTAAGACGTTGGCCGATCAAGATAAAATGGCGCAAGCATTTGCGAAATTGGCGCAGGAAGATCCCTCTTTTAGAGTTGGGGCTGATGAAGAGTCAGGGCAGACAATTATTTCCGGGATGGGGGAGCTGCATCTGGAAATAATAATTGATAGAATGAAGAGAGAGTTTGGGGTTGAGGCAAATGTGGGTGATCCGCAAGTGTCTTATCGTGAAACTATTTCGAAAGCAGTTGAGTGTGAAGGGAAATTTGTACGGGATGCTGCTGTTGCAGGAAAAGGGCAGTATGGACATGTCTGTTTAAGGCTGGAACCAATGGAACGTGGTTCAGGATACGAATTTGTAAATGAAATTGCGGGTGATGTTGTACCGAAGGAATATATTCCTGCAATTGATAAAGGAATTCAGGATCAGATGGAAAGTGGAGTGTACTCAGGCTTTCCAGTTGTAGATGTAAAGGTTACTTTGTTCGATGGTTCATATCATGATGTCGATTCGAATGAGATGGCTTTCAAAATAGCGGGATCTATAGGTTTCAGGGATGGAGCGAAAACTGCAAATCCTGTATTGCTTGAGCCTATTATGAAGGTTGAAGTGGTGACTCCCCAGGGCAATATGGGGGATGTTGTCGGCGACATTAATAGGCGTCGTGGAATTGTGCTAGGGATGGATGATTCGCTGGCGGGAACGACTGTAGAATGTCAAGTTCCGTTGGCTGAAATGTTTGGTTATGCAACTGATTTACGTTCCGCAACACAAGGGCGAGCAACATACAGTATGCAGTTTGAAAAATATAGTGAAGCACCTGCAAGTATTGCGGAAGCTATTATTAATAAAGTTTTATAAAGAAAAGACTATTAAGGGTATTGACTCATGGCTAAAGAAAAATTTGAAAGAAACAAACCACACGTAAACGTGGGTACAATTGGGCACGTTGACCACGGTAAAACAACTTTGACAGCAGCTTTGACAAAAGTTATGGCAGAAGCAATGGGTGGGGAGGTTAAAGCTTTCGACGAAATTGATAATGCACCAGAAGAGCGTGAGCGTGGTATTACAATTGCAACATCACATGTAGAGTACGAATCAGAAACTCGTCACTATGCGCATGTTGACTGTCCGGGCCATGCTGATTATGTGAAAAACATGATTACTGGTGCTGCTCAAATGGATGGTGCTATCTTAGTATGTGGTGCAACTGATGGTCCTATGCCGCAAACACGTGAGCATATCTTATTGTCACGTCAAGTTGGTGTACCTTACGTTGTAGTATTCCTAAACAAAGCAGATATTCTTGCGGACGATTGTGGTGGTCTTCATACAGAAGAGTATGATGAAATGCTAGAGCTAGTTGAAATGGAGCTGCGTGAGTTATTAGATCAGTATGATTTTCCTGGTGATGATACTCCAATTATTGTTGGTTCTGCGTTAAAGGCATTGGAAGGCGACACAAGTGAAGTTGGTGTTCCATCAGTATTGAAATTAGTTGAAGCTTTGGATTCGTACATTCCGCTGCCTGAAAGAGCTGTTGATGGCGCATTTATTATGCCAGTGGAAGACGTATTCTCAATCTCTGGTCGTGGTACTGTTGTTACTGGTCGTATTGAGCGTGGTGTTGTTAAAGTTGGTGAAGAATTAGAGATTGTCGGTATCAAAGAAACTGCTAAAACAGTTTGTACTGGTGTTGAAATGTTCCGTAAATTGCTTGATCAAGGTGAAGCTGGTGATAACGTTGGTGTCTTGTTACGTGGTACTAAGCGTGAAGATGTTGAGCGTGGTCAAGTATTAGCTCATCCAGGTTCTGTAAAACCGCATTCAAGATTTAAAGCGGAAATTTATGTTTTATCTAAAGATGAGGGTGGTCGTCACACACCTTTCTTTAATGGCTACCGTCCACAGTTCTACTTCAGAACTACAGACATTACAGGTGCTGTTGAATTACAAGAAGGCGTTGAAATGGTAATGCCGGGTGATAACGTAACAGTAGAAGTAACTTTGATCAATCCAATTGCGATGGATGAAGGTTTGCGTTTCGCTGTTCGTGAAGGTGGTCGCACAGTTGGTGCGGGTGTTGTTGCTTCAATCATTGAGTAATATAAATGGCTAATCAAACTATCAGAATTCGCTTGAAAGCTTTTGATCATAAATTAATTGATCAGTCTGCAGGTGAGATAGTAGAAACAGCAAAAAGAACAGGCGCCCTTGTAAAGGGCCCTATTCCTTTGCCTACTAAAAAAGAGCGTTTTACCATATTGGTTTCTCCGCATGTAAATAAAGATGCACGAGATCAGTATGAGTTGAGAACATATAAAAGGTTGCTTGATATTGTTGAGCCAACTGATAAAACAGTAGATGCATTGATGAAATTAGATCTTGCAGCTGGTGTTGATGTTCAAATTAAACTTAAATAATAAATATACTCGTTAAGGGGTATTTGTAAGAACGAGGAATTGGCAGATGTCAATAGGACTTATTGGTCGTAAATGTGGTATGACCCGAATTTTTACTGATGATGGCTCATCAGTCCCTGTAACTGTTTTAGAGATAAGCTCTAACAGAGTTGTGCAGGTGAAAAATGTTGATAGAGATGGTTACCGAGCAATTCAGGTTGCTGTTGGTGATAAAAAGTCATCAAAGGTCGACAAAGCATTGGCTGGGCATTATGCTGCTGCAAATGTCACGGCAGGTCGTGAATTGGTAGAATTCAGGCTGGGCGACGGTGAGGGTGAAGACTTAGCTGCCGGTTCCGAACTTGCTTTGGATATATTTAGTGAAGGTCAGGTAATTGATGCTTCCGGTACAAGTATCGGTAAAGGTTTTCAGGGTGGTATAAAGCGTCATAACTTTGGCATGCAAGATGCAACTCATGGTAACTCTATCTCGCATAGATCTAATGGGTCTATTGGTATGTGTCAAACACCGGGTCGTGTTTTCAAAGGCAAGAAAATGTCAGGGCATATGGGTGCAGTTAAGAGAACTGTTCAGAATCTTACGATTCACTCCATTGATGTTGAAAGAAATTTAATTTTAGTAAAGGGTTCAGTGCCTGGAGCTAAAGGCGGTGATGTGGTTATCACTCCTGCCATGAAAATGCGTAATAAAGGTTAAGTTATGACTTTGCAAGTACCTGCAATAAATGACCAAGATTCAGCAGTTGAAGTTGCTGAGAAAGTATTTGGTCAAGAATTTAATGAGACATTGGTTCACCAGTTAGTTGTAAGATACCTTGCAACAGCGCGTGCTGGAACAAAAGCACAAAAGAATCGTTCTGCTGTAAGTGGTGGTGGTGCAAAACCATGGCGACAAAAAGGGACAGGACGAGCAAGAGCTGGTACAATGAGCAGTCCTATCTGGCGATCAGGTGGTGTGACATTTGCTGCACAGCCTAGATCATTCGCTCAGAAGCTGAATAAGAAGATGTTTAAAGTGGGTATCCGCTCTATATTGTCTGAATTATTGCGTCAAGATAGATTGGTTGTCAGTGATGAAATAATCCCTGCAACACCAAAAACTAAAGATTTGGTGGCAAAACTATCAAATTTGGATGCAAAACGTATTTTAATAGTTGCTGGTGAGCTAACAGAAGATTTAGTTCTTGCTTCTAGAAATATTCCTTATGTAGATGTTTCTACAGTAGAAGGGTTGAGCCCAGTAGCTTTGGTAGCAGCTGATAAAGTTATTGCAACAACATCGGCGCTAAAGCTGATTGAGGAGCGTTTGGCATGAGTATCCAGAAGAATAAATTAGCGAACGTCTTATTGGCTCCAATTGTTTCTGAAAAGAGTACAATTGCAGCAGAAGAAAGCAATCGTTTTGTATTTAAAGTGCAAAAAGTTGCAACTAAGCTTGAAATAAAAAAAGCGGTTGAGTTAATGTTTGATGTTGAGGTTGACTCTGTTCAAGTTCTTAATGTGAAAGGTAAAGTTAAGCGCTTTGGTCGTTCTCTAGGTAAAAGATCGGATTGGAAAAAGGCTTATGTAAAGCTTAAATCTGGTCATGACATAGATTTTGCTTCAGCATAATTAACCTTACAACTAAATATTAAACGGTAGAAAGCGATGGCTATTCTAAAATCGAAACCGACTTCTCCAGGGTCGAGATTTGTAGTACGTGTAAAAAATGATGCATTACATAAGGGTAAGCCATTTGCAGCACTATTAGAGAAGAAAAGTAAATCTGGTGGTAGAAATAATCAAGGCAGAATAACTACACGTCATATTGGCGGTGGTCATAAACAGCATTATCGAGTAATTGATTTCAAAAGAAATAAAACTGATATTCCTGCGGTTGTTGAAAGGATTGAATATGATCCAAATAGAACTGCTAATATTGCGTTGCTATTATTTAAGGATGGTGAGCGGAAATATATCATTGCACCTTCTGGAATTGAAGTAGGTCAAGAAATTTATTCTGCTGAAACAGTACCTGTTAAGCCTGGTAACTGTATGCCTTTACGTAACATGCCTCTGGGTTCAACAATACATTGTGTTGAATTAAAGCCAGGTAAAGGTGCACAAATTGCTAGAAGTGCGGGAACATCTGCGCAATTAGTTGCTAAAGATGGTGCGCATGTGACACTTCGTTTGCGTTCAGGTGAGATGCGTAAAGTGTTGTCTGAATGTAAGGCTGTTGTTGGTGAGGTGTCAAACTCAGAGCATAACCTGATTTCATTGGGTAAAGCTGGAGCATCTAGACATAGAGGTGTTAGGCCTACTGTTCGTGGTGTTGCTATGAACCCTGTTGATCATCCACATGGTGGTGGTGAAGGGCGTACGTCAGGTGGTAGACATCCGGTGTCTCCATGGGGTACTCCTGCGAAGGGTTATAAAACTAGAAAAAACAAACGTACTGACAATATGATTGTCAGACGCCGTGATAAGAAATAAGGGGTGTAAATAGTGCCACGTTCAATTAAAAAAGGTCCGTTTATTGATCATCATCTGTTGAAGAAAGTTGAATCAGCAGTTGCAACTAATAATAGGAAACCGATTAAAACCTGGTCTAGAAGATCTATGATTAGTCCTGATATGCTAGGTCTAACAATTGCCGTTCATAACGGACGTCAGCACATACCAGTGTTGATTTCTGAGAATATGGTAGGACATAAGTTGGGTGAGTTTTCTCCAACACGTACCTACAGAGGGCATATTGTTGACAAGAAAGCAAGAAGGTAATAATAATGGAAATTTCAGCGAAGTTAAATAATGCTCCACTGTCTGCTCAAAAGGCTAGATTAGTTGGTGACCAAATACGTGGATTGCCAGTCGAAAAAGCATTGAATACATTAAAATTCAGTACTAAAAAAGCGGCTGCAATTATAGTTAAGGTTTTAGAGTCGGCTATTGCAAATGCTGAGCACAATGAAAGTGCTGATATTGATGAAATGTTTGTTTCAACAGTATTTGTTAATGAAGGTTCAACGCTAAAACGGGTTCGTGCAAGAGCAAAGGGACGTGCAAATCATATCCTAAAAAGAACCTGCCACATAACAATTAAAGTCTCAGAATACGAGTAGAGGTTAAAATGGGTCAGAAGGTACATCCAACGGGTATACGTCTTGGTATTGTTAAAGATTGGACTTCAAGATGGTATGCAAATAGCCAAAACTATCCTGTATTCTTGCTACAAGACTTAAAGGTACGTGAGTATATTAAGAAGAAATTATCGCATGCGTCTGTCAGTCGTATTCAGATTAATAGACCAGCGAATAATGCACAGATTACTGTGCATACAGCACGTCCAGGAATTGTTATCGGTAAGAAAGGTGAAGATATCGATAAATTGAGACAAGAAGTTTCAAAAATGATGAAGGTCCCAGTAAAGATAAATGTTGAAGAAATTAGAAAGCCTGAGTTGGATGCAACTCTTGTGGCTGAAGGTATTGCTCAGCAGTTAGAAAAAAGAATTATGTATCGTCGTGCTATGAAACGTGCGGTAACTAATACTATGAGACTGGGTGCTGAAGGTATCAAAATTAATGTTGCAGGTCGTTTAAATGGAGCTGAAATTGCTCGTGGCGAGTGGTACCGTGAAGGTCGAGTACCTTTGCATACTTTACGTGCAGATATTGATTATGGAACAGCTGAAGCAAATACGACTTATGGGATTATAGGCATTAAAGTCTGGATCTTTAAAGGTGAAGTATTTGATATGGATGCACATACTGCATCAAATAATTCTAACACTAAGAAATAGTTGAAGGGACAAAACAAATGCTTCAACCTAAAAGAACAAAATTCCGTAAGCAGCAAAAAGGCAGAAATAATGGCGTTGCTGTTCGAGGCTCTTCAGTAAGTTTCGGTGAGTATGGATTAAAGTCCACAAGTCGTGGTAGAATAACAGCCCGCCAAATAGAGGCAGCTCGTAGAACAATTACGAGGCATGTGAAGCGGACAGGAAAGATGTGGATAAGAATTTTTCCTGATAGACCAATTACTAAGAAACCTCTTGAGGTACGTATGGGTAAGGGTAAAGGTAGTGTGGAATTCTGGGTTGCTAATGTGAAGCCAGGCACTATGTTATACGAAATCCAAGGTGTATCTGAAGAATTGGCACGTGAGGCATTTACTTTAGCAGCCGCTAAATTGCCTGTTAAGACAACTTTTGTAGCGCGGACGATAATGTGATGAATGCGAGTGAATTGCGTCAAAAATCAAAAGAAGAATTAAATTCATTGTTACTTGAAAAGTCACGTGAACAATTTAATTTGAGAATGCAAAAAGGTACAGGTCAACTGACTAAACCAGATCAAATGAAGAAGGTGAGAAGAGATATTGCCCGAATTCATACGATTTTAAATCAAATGGCGAGTGCACAGGCATGAGTGAAAATAAAGAAAAAATACGCACAGTAACAGGTCGTGTTGTAAGTGATAAAATGGATAAATCCATAACTGTTATGGTTGAGCGTCTTATTAAGTTTCCAATTTACGGGAAATTCGTTAAGCGTTCAACTAAGTATTTGGCTCATGATGAGCAAAACCAAGCAAAGCAGGGAGATATGGTTACTATAACTTCGTGCAGACCTTTGTCAAAAAACAAAACCTTTAAATTGGTTTCAGTTCTTGAGAGCTAGGATTAAGAAAAAGTTTTCAAAATATTAATTGATATAATTAGGATTTAATAATGATTCAGATGCAAACTAACCTTGATATCGCTGATAACAGCGGTGCAAAAAAGGTCATGTGTATCAAAGTATTAGGTGGCTCTCACAGACGATATGCCGGTATAGGTGATATTATCAAAGTGAGTGTTAAAGATGCGATACCTCGAGGTAAAGTAAAAAAAGGCGAGGTTTATAACGCTTTGGTCGTTAGAACAAGAAAAGGCGTACGCAGACCTGATGGGTCAGTAATTCGTTTTGATGGTAATGCAGCAGTGATTCTAAATGCAGCATTACAACCAATCGGAACACGTATTTTTGGGCCAGTAACACGTGAATTGAGAGGTGAAAAATATATGAAAATCATTTCACTAGCTCCAGAAGTATTGTAAGGATAGATTCAATTATGCAAAAATTAAAACAAGGTGACGAAGTTGTTGTTCTTATCGGTAAAGATAAGGGTAAACAAGGTAAAATTGTTAAGATAATTGATGGTAAAAAAGTGTTGGTAGAAGGAGTTAACCGCGCTAAAAAACATCAGAAGGGTAATCCTAATGCTGGAATTCAGGGTGGTATAATCGATAAAGATATGCCAATCAGTATTTCCAATGTTGGCTTGTATAATCCTGAAACAAAAAAAGCTGATCGTGTTGGTTTTAGGTTTCTAGATGATGGAAAAAAAGTCAGGTATTTTAAATCGACTAATGAAGTTGTTGATGTATAAGGGTATTAAAAATCATGGCTAGACTAGAAACAGAATATAAAGAAAACATAATCGCAGCTTTACAAGAACAATTTGGTTACAAATCTGTAATGGAAGTGCCTAAGCTAACAAAAATCACTCTTAATATGGGTGTAGGTGCTGCAGTAGCTGATAAGAAAGTTTTACAAGCGGCTTTATCTGACATGGAAAAAATCTCCGGTCAGAAGCCAGTTGTAACTTTGTCAAGAAAATCAATCGCTGGTTTTAAAATTCGTGATGATATGGCCATTGGCTGTAAAGTTACTCTTAGAAGTGACAAGATGTATGAATTTTTAGACAGATTGATTAGTATTGCAATTCCTCGAATCCGTGATTTTAGAGGAATGAGTCCTAAAAGCTTTGATGGTCGTGGAAATTATTCAATGGGTGTAACAGAGCAAATCATCTTTCCTGAGATTGATTATGACAAGATAGACACTCTACGTGGTATGGATATTTCTATTACAACAACAGCTGGATCTAATGAAGAAGGTCTTGCATTGTTGAAGCTTTTCAATTTTCCATTTAAGAACTAAAGGGCGATTTAAAATGGCTAAAAAGTCAATGATTGCGCGTGAAGATAAGCGTAGTAAATTAGTCGGTAAATATGAAGTTAAAAGAAGGGCACTGAAAGAAGAAATCAGAAACCCTAATACTTCAATCGAAGAAAAAGAAGCGGCTCTTTTAAAGCTTCAAAAACTTCCACGTGACTCTAGTCCAAGTAGGGGTAGAAATCGTTGTAAAATTACTGGTCGTCCACACGGTTTCTACCGTAAGTTTGGATTAGGACGAAACAAGTTAAGAGAAGCAACGATGCGTGGCGACGTTCCTGGTTTGTCTAAAGCAAGCTGGTAGTGGGTTATCAGGTTTTTGGAGAATATTAAATGAGTATGAGTGATCCAATTGCAGATATGTTGACCAGGATTAGAAACGGTCAGTCTGCAGCAAAGAAGAATGTGAAGTTACCTTCTTCTAAATTAAAAGTAGCAATTGCAAAGGTTTTGAAGGAAGAAGGTTATATCACTGATTTCAAAACTGAAACAACTGGAAGTCACACTGAGATGACAGTGGAATTAAAATACTATCAAGGTGTGCCAGTTATAGAAAAAGTCAAAAGGGTAAGTAGACCGGGACTTAGAATTTATAAATCTAAAGATCAGCTTCCTAAGGTTCTTGCTGGTTTAGGTATTGCTATCGTTTCAACTTCTAATGGTGTAATGACTGACCGTGCTGCCCGAGCTATTGGGCATGGTGGTGAAGTTATTTGTACTGTTTGTTAGGTTATAGGTGAATTTATGTCAAGAGTAGCGAATGCACCTGTAAAGATACCTAATGGTGTAGAAGTAAAATTAGATGGTAGTAATCTAACTGTTAAAGGTAGTGGTGGTCAGTTATCTTATGCAGTACACAATGATGTTAACGTAGAAATTAATGATAACGTTATCCAGGTAAAATGGGATGGTACTGTTAAAAAGTCTAATGCACAGGCTGGTACAGCAAGAGCATGTATTAATAACATGGTTACTGGTGTTTCTACAGGCTTTGAAAAGAAATTAACACTAATTGGTGTTGGTTACAGGGCTCAAGTAAAGGGTAGTTTATTGACTCTTTCTTTAGGGTTTTCTAATCCTATTGAATATAATGTGCCTGATGGTATCGTTATTGAGGCTGTTAGCCAAACAGAATTAGTTGTTAAGGGCAGTGATAAGCAAAAAGTTGGTCAAATAGCTTCAGAAATTAGAGCATTTCGTCCACCTGAGCCTTATAAGGGTAAAGGTGTGAGATATACAGATGAATATGTTGCTAGAAAAGAGGCCAAAAAGAAGTAGGATGAAATAATGGATAAGAAAGCATCACGTTTAAAGCGTGCGTTAAGACAACGCAGTAAAATAAAGCAGTTAGGTGTTAATAGGTTGACTGTCCACAAAACATCACAGCATATATATGCTCAAGTGATGAGTGAAGATGGTACTGTTACAGTTGCAAGTGCTTCAACATTAGAAGCTGAGATCAAATCAAGCCAAAAAAGCACAGGTAATGCAGTTGCTGCATCTGAGGTGGGTAAGGCTATTGCTAAAAGAGCATTAGAGGCAGGCATTACTGAGATTGCTTTTGATCGTTCAGGTTTTAAATATCATGGTCGTGTAAAAGCATTGGCAGATGCAGCACGTGAAGCCGGGTTGAAGTTCTAGGAGAATATAATGGCTACATCAGGACCTCAAGGTCAAGCAAGTGCAGATGGCTTGCAGGAAAAGTTAGTTTCAGTGCGACGTGTTGCTAAAGTTGTTAAGGGTGGTAGGGTTTTTGGCTTTGCAGCTCTTACGGTTGTCGGTGATGGTCAAGGGCGTGTTGGTTATGGCGTATGTAAAGCAAGAGAAGTGCCTATAGCCATTCAGAAGTCACTTGAGCAAGCAAGAAAAAATATGCGTAAAGTACAGTTAAAAGAAGGTACTCTACAATATACGGTGACTGGTGAGACTGGCGCTGCTAAAGTTTATATGCAGCCAGCTTCTGAAGGTACAGGTATCATCGCTGGTGGTGCTATGCGTGCTGTTTTTGAAGTTGTGGGTGTGCATAACGTTTTAGCTAAGTGTATCGGTACAAATAATCCTATTAATGTTGTGAGAGCAACTATTAAGGGTTTAACTGAAATGCAAAATGCTGAACAAATCGCGGCTAAACGTGGTTTGACAGTTGATCAAATTACCGGATAGCAATCATGGCTGATAAAAAAATAAGTGTAACCATGACTAAAAGTAAGATTGGGCGATTGAAAAGTCACCAAGCATGCTTAAAAGGATTGGGACTACGTAAAATACGTCACACAGTTGAAGTTATTGATACTCCTGAAAATCGTGGAATGATCAATAAAGTTTCATATATGTTGAAAGTAGAGGAAGTGTAATGTTTTTAAATACAATTCAATCTGCTTACGGTACACGAAAAAAATCTAAAAGAGTCGGTAGAGGTATTGGCTGTACTTTAGGTAAAACTTGTGGGCGCGGGCATAAAGGACAAAAGTCGAGAAGTGGTGGCTTTCATAAGGTGGGTTTTGAAGGTGGTCAAATGCCTTTGCAACGTAGACTACCTAAAGTTGGCTTTAGATCTCGTGTAAAAAAATATTCGTCAGAAGTTACTTTATATGAAGTAGGTTCAGTTAATGCTGAAGTTGTAGATTTAGCTGCCTTAAAAGCTGCTAATCTGGTTCCTTCATTTGCTAAAACAGTAAAGATTATTAAGTCAGGTGAGATTTCTAAATCTGTTACTGTTAAAGGGCTGAAAGTAACATCTGGTGCTAAAGTTTCTATAGAAGCTGCTGGCGGCAAAGTAGAGGAATAAGTGAGTACTTCAAGAGCAGAAATGACAAGTAAAATGGGCGCTTTTGCAGAGTTAAGATCAAGGTTGTTGTTTGTCCTTGGTGCTTTCTTTGTGTATCGAGTCGGAGCACATATACCTGTGCCTGGAATTGATCCAAAAGCATTAGCGATCATGTTTGAACAGCAGAGTGGATCTATATTGGACATGTTTAACATGTTCTCTGGTGGTGCATTGATGCGTTTAAGTCTTTTTGCTCTGGGTATCATGCCGTATATTTCTGCATCTATTATTATGCAGCTAATGACGGTAGTTGTTCCGGCAATGGAGCAGATTAAGAAAGAAGGTGAGTCTGGCCGCAGAAAGATTTCTCAATATACCCGTTATGGTACTGTTGTTCTGGCAACATTTCAG
Organism: Methylomarinum sp.; assembly: GCA_030641565.1. Classification (GTDB taxonomy): domain Bacteria; phylum Pseudomonadota; class Gammaproteobacteria; order Methylococcales; family Methylomonadaceae; genus QPIN01. The sequence goes on along the minus strand of DAOWHF010000223.1, from coordinate 9,477 downwards.
GCGATAGGTATATCGATGGCTTTGCAGAATCAGACAGCAGGTGGTTTAGGAGTTGTTATCGATCCTGGTTTAAGTTTTATTGTTATCACAACTATTACTTTGGTTACTGGGACAATATTCTTGATGTGGTTGGGTGAGCAGGTAACCGAGCGTGGAATAGGAAATGGTATTTCATTGATTATTTTCGCTGGTATCGTATCTGGACTTCCTTCTGCAATTGGTGGAACACTTGAGTTGGCTAGAACAGGTGAGATGAATGGTGCTTTTATAGTGCTGTTGTTCCTTGTTGCTATTGCTGTTACTGCATTGGTTGTTTTTGTGGAAAGAGGGCAGCGTAGGATTATTATTAACTATCCTAAGCGTCAGCAAGGTCGTAAGATGATGGCGGGGCAAAGTAGTTTCTTGCCTTTAAAACTGAATATGGCTGGTGTAATTCCGCCGATTTTTGCTTCAAGTATTATTTTGTTTCCGTCAACTATAGCTGGTTGGTTCAGTGGGAATGAAGGATTTGGTTGGTTGCAGGATGTATCAACAATGTTGTCACCTGGTCAGCCTATCTATGTATTGCTATATGCTACTGCAATTATCTTCTTCTGCTTTTTTTATACGGCTTTGGTTTTTAATTCTAAAGAAACAGCTGATAATCTTAAAAGATCGGGTGCATTTTTACCCGGAATTAGACCTGGGGTTCAAACAACAGTCTATATAGATAAAGTAATGACACGTTTAACATTGATTGGTGCGTTTTACATTACTTTAGTATGTTTGTTGCCAGAGTTTATGATTGTGTATTGGAATGTTCCTTTTTATTTTGGTGGTACATCGCTGTTGATTATTGTTGTTGTTGTAATGGATTTCATATCTCAGCTTCAAACGCATATGATGTCTCAGCAATATGATGGTCTTATGCAAAAGGCCAAGTTAAAAAGATAATTTAATTTAATTAAGAGGGTATGTCGTGAAAGTTCGCGCATCAGTAAAAAAGATTTGTAGAAACTGCAAAATAGTCAAAAGAAATGGTGTACTACGCGTTATCTGTAAAGATGGACGTCATAAGCAACGCCAAGGATAAAAATTGTTGCGCAGAATATACTGTTATGCTATACTTGCGCGCTTAACTTTAGAATACCGAACTAGGAGTATCTAGATGGCACGTATTGCCGGAATCAATGTAGCAGACCATAAACACGCAGAAATCGCGTTGACCGCAATATATGGCGTTGGTCGTCAGACTGCTAGACAAATTTGTGAACAAGTTAAAATAGAGCCAACTGTAAAAATAAGTGAGCTTTCTGAAGATCAATTGGAAACTATCCGTGCAGTTATTTCTAAAATGACTGTAGAAGGTGATCTTCGTCGTGAAGTTTCAATGAATATTAAACGATTGATGGATTTGGGTTGTTTTCGTGGGATTAGGCATCGTAGAGGGTTGCCATTAAGAGGTCAGCGCACTAAAACAAATGCTCGTACTCGTAAAGGTCCTCGTAAACCAATTAGAAAATAAGATACCCCGTAAAGGCTAAGTAAAATGGCAACTCAAAAACGTGCAAAAAAACGTATAAAAAAAGAAATAGCAGATGGGATAGCTCATGTGCATGCATCTTTTAATAATACAATCGTGACAATTAGTGACCGTAAAGGTAATGCTTTATCTTGGGCTACAGCAGGAGGGTCTGGTTTTAGAGGTTCTCGTAAAAGTACGCCTTTTGCAGCGCAAGTTGCAGCAGAAAGAGCTGGTACTATTGCTTTAGAATATGGCATGAAGAACCTTGATGTTATGATCAAAGGCCCAGGTCCTGGTCGTGAATCAGCTGTAAGGTCGTTAAATAATCTGGGTTTCAAAATCAATAATATTGTTGACGTGACACCTATTCCTCACAATGGTTGTCGTCCACCTAAGAAGCGTCGCGTTTAAATTTTTGGAGCATTGAAATGGCAAGATATCTTGGCCCTACTTGTAAGTTAAGTCGTAGAGAAGGTGCGGATCTTCTGTTAAAAAGCAGAGGAAAGTCACTAGAAGGAAAGTGTAAATTAGAACAAAGACCTGGGCAGCACGGAACAGGTAGAACGCGTAGCTCTGATTACGCTCTTCAGCTTCGTGCTAAACAAAGAATTCGTAGAATATACGGCGTTTTAGAAAAGCAATTTAGAAATTACTATAAAACAGCCGATTTAAAGAAAGGTGCTACAGGTGCTAACCTTTTAAATCTTCTTGAGTCTAGGCTTGATAACGTCGTTTATAGAATGGGCTATGCTAGTACACGTGCAGAAGCGCGTCAATTAGTGGCTCATAAATCAATCTTGGTTAATGATAAAATCACAAACATTGCTTCATTTCAAGTGAGTGTTGGTGATGAAATTAAAATTCGTGAGAAGTCAAAGAAGCAACAAAGAATCGTTGATTCATTAACTGTCACTGAACAATATGGTTTTCCTTCGTGGGTTGAAGTAAATCTTAAGGAAATGGCTGGTGTATTTAAATCGCTTCCTGATCGTGTTGATTTAGGTGCTGATATGAATGAGCAGTTAGTTGTAGAGCTATATTCAAAATAATTCATACTGAGATATAAACTATGCAGAATACTATTGCTGGTTTACTAAGACCTAAATTGGTTGAAGTAGTCAGTCATAACGTAAATCATTCAAGAATAGTTATAGAGCCTTTAGAGAGAGGTTTCGGGCATTCTTTAGGGAATGCTCTAAGAAGAGTAATGTTATCTTCTATTCCTGGATGTGCAGTTAGTGAAGTTGAAATTGAAGGTGTTCAGCATGAATACACTACAATTGATGGGGTTCAAGAGGACGTAATTGACTTTTTGTTGAACCTAAAAAAACTAGCTATAATTTTACATTCTAAAGACGAGGTTGAATTAAACTTGTCCAAAGAAGGGGCTGGTGTTGTTACAGCTGCTGACATTGAATTGCCGCATGATGTGGAAATAGTTAACCCTGATTTAGTTTTAGCTAACTTAACGGATGCTGGTAAGTTGAATGTTAAGTTAAAGGTTGAGCGTAATAGAGGCTATATTCCAGCAAGTATTAGAAAGGAGCAGTCCTCTTCGACTACTCCTGTTGGTGTTTTGGCTTTAGATGCTTCTTATAGTCCAATTAACCGGGTTTCTTACAGCGTTGAAAGCACTAGGGTTGAGCAACGTACAAATTTGGATAAGCTCATAATTGAGTTGGAAACCAATGGAACTGTTGACCCTGAGGAAACAGTAAAGTTAGCAGCTACAATTTTACATGATCAGCTATCAGTGTTTGTTGATTTTGAAAAAGTTAATGAAAAAATAGTTGAAGAAACTGTCCCTGCAGAGCCTGAGTTTGATCCAGTTCTATTGAGACCTGTAGATGATTTGGAATTAACTGTTAGGTCAGCTAATTGCTTAAAGGCAGAAAATATTTTTTATATTGGCGACTTGATACAGCGTACTGAGGTTGAGTTATTGAAGACTCCTAATCTCGGAAAGAAATCTCTAACTGAGATTAAAGATATACTTGCTTTAAAGGGGTTGTCTTTAGGTATGCGTCTTGAAAACTGGCCGCCTGAGAACTTGGTTGAGCAAAGCCAAACTGGAATTTAACATTAAGGTCTAAAGAAATGAGACATCGTAAGACAGGAAGACAATTAAATAGAAATAGTAGTCATCGTAAGGCTATGTTTAGTAATATGGCAACTTCATTGTTCACGCATGAGTTGATCAGAACTACATTACCTAAAGCTAAAGAGTTGCGGGGATTTGCTGAGCCTTTAATAACTTTATCTAAAGAAGATTCTGTTTCTAAGCGACGTATGGCGTTTGCTAAGTTACGTGATCGTGATGTGGTAACTAAGTTGTTCAATGAGTTGGGTCCAAGATATCAGGATCGTCCTGGTGGCTATCTTAGAGTTATTAAGTGTGGCTTCAGAACAGGTGATAAAGCACCTATGGCTTACGTTGAGCTTGTTGATAGACCTGAGTTGGAATCTTCTTCAGAAGATTGATTTAATTAGGTATATCCAAAAAAAAACCGGTTTAAAACCGGTTTTTTTTTGCTTGTAGAAAAATTCTTGAGGGTAATAATTTAGCCTTCAGTGTTGGTGGATGGTTCCACTTGTTAGTGGTCTGAAGGCCATTGCTATTATCTTTCTAGTAAATCAATTTTATCGACTTTACCATTCCAGTCATCAGCTCCTTCCATTGCGTCTTTAACTTCAGTAATAATTGGCCATGTTTTGGCTAGATCTGCGTTTATGGCAATAAACGGCTCTTGGCCTTCAGGTAATTCATCTTCAGCAAAAATAGCGTTTGCTGGGCATTCAGGTTCGCATAATGTGCAGTCGATGCATTCATCTGGATCAATGACTAAAAAATTAGGTCCTTCATGAAAGCAGTCTACAGGGCATACATCAACGCAATCAGTAAATTTACACTTAATACAGTTTTCTGTTACGACAAATGTCATGGTGGTTTCCGAGTTATAGAGTTATAAAAAATTTAGCAATATAGTAGCAGAAAGTGGCGTTCTATAAATAGGAATTTCTTATATTTAGTGTGTGGTAGCGGTGTTTTAGTTAATTTGATTTCGCGCTGGTGAAGAGTGATAGAAATCTATTTTTCCCGGAGTTTAGTTTTCTGAGTTCTGTGTTGAGTAAAGCGGTTTTTGCTTCTTTTTTTAATTGTTCGTCAGCGAATATTTGTTTTTTTCTACTTGGAGCATTTAAAGCAAGCTTAAAGTATTTTTCTGCTTTTGTTAAGTCTCCTTTGTTGAGTAGAAAATCTGCGTAAAAATAATTAGAATCAATGCTATTTGGGTTTATTTTAAGCGCTCTTTTTAGTAGCTGCTCTGCCTTCTGCTGGTCGCCGAAAGAAATTGGCCAGCCAGGTGTCATGTAGTAAAGGGTTCCGAGTGTAACAAGTGCTGCTCCACCAAGAGCTGTCGGTTTGTCTTTTATGGTTTGTTCGAGTATTTTTTTTGCTTTGTTGATTGATTCTAATGCCGTAAATGGGCTTTCGAAGGCTGCGTTAGTGGCGATGATAATTGCTTGCCAAATTTTTAGCTCAACGGCCTTGGGGTGACGCAGGCATAGTCTTTCTGTTGTGTTTAAAAGCTCTGGAAAATAGCTTCCCTGCACTGAGTTGCTTTTGTTGTAATAAATGTTTGCCCATTCGGATTCAATTTTATTGATCTCAGGCATTAGTGTATTTGCAGATATGTGATTGCTAATTAGTAGCAAAAAAGCAACAATGGTTGTTTTATTCATACAGTAAAATATAGAGTAATTTTACTGATAATTCAATTTGTTTTTGATTTTATAGTGTTATTTCCAGTTTTTATAAGGATGTTTGCATAATCTATTGTTGTAATAGCGCAAATCTTCAGTTACTTCTTCAGCTATCCATTCGGGTTTCTCAAAAGCCTCGCCAACTTGTGATAATTCAATTTCGGCAACTATGAGTCCGCTATTTTCACCGCTAAACACGTCAATTTCCCAGGTGTGTTGTTTGTATGCTACAAGATGGCGTGTTTTTTCTATAAGTGGTTTTTCACACAAGGTGTTTAATATCTCTTTTCCTTCGTCAAGTGGTATTTCGTATTCATATTCTTGTCTATGGGTGCCAGTTGTCGCGCTTTTAATGTTAAGCCATGCTTTATTATCAGATATGCGGACTCTAATAGAGCGTTTTTTATCGCTAACTAAGTAGCCTTGCTTGTATTCGCTAGATTGGCTTATGTTTTTCTGCCAGTTATTATTTTTGATTAAAAACTTGTGTTCTATTTCTAATGCCATAGCTAGTTATATTGTTTATTTATATAAGAGAGGTCGCTAATTATAAACAGAACTAGGTGTTCTATTTTTCTTTATTTAATTGCTGGGCAGTGATAAAGTACGAATACTTTATTAAAATACTGGGTATTTATTTATAACTGGTATTTTTTATATATTTTTGTTTTATTGTGGAGAAAACCATGGCTGTCGTATTACCTGCTTTACCATATGCTAAAGACGCATTAGCACCCCATATCTCAGAGGAAACGCTTGAGTTTCATTATGGTAAGCATCATCAAACCTATGTGACGAATTTGAATAACTTAATCTCAGGTACTTCTTTTGAAGATGCTTCACTTGAGACTATCGTTACTCGTTCAGAAGGTGGAATGTTTAATAATGCTGCACAAATCTGGAACCATACTTTTTATTGGAATAGCTTGTCGCCAAATGGTGGTGGTGAGCCATCTGGTGCTTTAGCAGATGCTATTAAAGCTAAGTTCGGTTCATTTGATCAGTTCAAGGCTGAATTTACAAAATGTGCTGTAACAACATTTGGCTCTGGTTGGGCGTGGTTGGTTAAAAATTCTGATGGCAGCTTGGAGTTAGTAAGTACCAGTAACGCTGGGTGTCCTTTAACTGAGGGGCAAATACCTTTGTTAACATGTGATGTATGGGAGCATGCTTACTATATTGATTACCGTAATGCTAGACCTAAATATCTAGAGGCTTTTTGGGCATTGGTGAACTGGGAATTTGCTACTGCAAATTTTTCTGCTTAGATATGCTTTGTATATTGAGGTGATTTGAACTGGGGTTAATGACTCAGTTTTGTCTGTCACCTTTTAAAGCCGCTACATCTTATGGTGTAGCGGCTTTTTTTTGTGAAAAACTGTAGGCATAAAAAAACCCACTTGCATTGCTGCAAGTGGGTTTCAAGCTAAGTATTAATTACTTGCTTTTGTTACGTTCTTGAACTTCTTTTATTACTTCTTCAGCCACATTTTTAGGGCATGGTAAGTAATGTGAGAATTCCATTGAGAACTGTCCGCGACCAGAAGTCATTGTGCGTAAGTCACCAATGTAGCCAAACATCTCGCTTAAAGCAACGTCAGCTTTAATTCGAACGCCTGTAACGCCAGCTTCTTGAGACTTGATCATGCCGCGGCGACGGTTAAGATCACCAATCACATCACCAACATGATCTTCAGGTGTAAATACGTCAACATTCATGATTGGTTCAATCAATTGAGGACCAGCTTTAGGGATCGATTGTCTGTAAGCCGCTTTTGCTGCAATTTCAAAAGCAACAGCTGATGAATCCACGGCGTGAAAGCCACCATCCAATAATGTGACTTTGAAATCTAGGCACGGGAATCCGGCTAATACGCCATTATCAATGCTGTTTTTAAAACCTTTTTCTACTGCTGGCCAGAATTCTCTTGGAACGTTACCGCCAGTTACTTTAGATTCGAAAACAAAACCTGAACCTGGTTCACCTGGTTCGATGATGTAATCAATTTTACCGTATTGACCAGAACCACCTGATTGTTTCTTGTGTGTGTAGCTATCTTCGATGCTTTTAGTAATGGTTTCACGGTAAGCTACTTGCGGTTTGCCTACTTCAACATCAATGCCGTGTGTACGCTTAAGAATATCGATTTTAATATCAAGATGTAGTTCGCCCATTCCTCTAAGAATAGTTTCGCCACTGTCTTCGTCGGTTTCAACGCGGAATGATGGATCTTCAGCAATCATTTTACCGATAGCAATACCCATTTTTTCTGAGCCGGCTTTATCTTTAGGTGCAACAGCAATTGAGATAACTGGATCAGGGAAAACCATAGGCTCAAGAGTAGCTGGGAATTTAGGGTCACATAAAGTGTGTCCAGTTTGTACATTTTTCATGCCCACTACAGCAATAATGTCACCGGCTTGTGCGCTGTCTAGCTCGATACGCTCATCTGCATGCATTTCTACCATACGACCGACACGTTCCGATTTGCCTGTAAAGCTATTCATCACTGAATCGCCTTTATTTAATTTGCCTGAGTAAATACGAATAAATGTTAATGCGCCATAACGGTCATCCATAATTTTAAATGCTAAGGCGCGGAATGGTTTCTCAGGATCAACAATTGCAAACTCACCAGTTTCTTCGCCTTCGTCATCAACTTCTGGTTGTGGTTTAACTTCTGTTGGGCATGGAAGATAATCAATAACCGCATCAAGCACCAATTGAATGCCTTTGTTTTTAAACGCAGAACCACAGTAAGTAGGGAAGAAATCAAGATTGATTGTGCCTTTACGAATACATGCTTTGATGGTTTCCATGTCTGGCTCTTCGCCATCCAGGTATTTTTCCATCGCATCGTCGTCTTGCTCAACCGCAGTTTCGATTAATTTTTCACGCCACTCTTCTACTAGATCTACCATATCCGCAGGTACATCTTGGATTTCGTAGTTAGTTGGGTCGCCAGAATTATCCCATACCCATGCTTTACGAGTTAGTAGGTCAACAACACCAGAAAACTCATCTTCTTCACCGATAGGTACAACCATGACTAGAGGGTTTGCACCAAGTACGTCTTCGACTTGTTTTACAACGCGGTAAAAATTGGCGCCTAAGCGGTCTAATTTGTTAACTAAAATAACACGAGCAACTTCTGAATCGTTCGCATAGCGCCAGTTAGTTTCTGATTGTGGTTCAACACCGCCAGATCCACAGAATACACCAACACCACCATCAAGAACTTTTAGAGAACGGTAAACTTCAATTGTGAAGTCAACGTGTCCTGGTGTGTCGATGATGTTGAAGCGGTGATCTTTCCAGAAACAAGATGTTGCAGCAGACTGAATAGTAATGCCGCGTTCTTGTTCTTGTTCCATGAAGTCAGTGGTAGCTGCGCCATCATGTACTTCGCCTAATTTATGGATTTTACCTGTAAGCTTTAAGATACGCTCAGTTGTTGTTGTCTTACCAGCATCAACGTGGGCAAAAATACCAATGTTTCTATAGAGAGCTAGATCTGTCATGTGTGTACTCTAAAAATGGAAATAAAAAAACTGTAAACCCTCTCATTATCATGAATAATAAGGGGCTTTATACTTCTAGGCGAGTCAATCCAAAGTTTGGTCTAACTTGCTTTGAGGCGATAAATAAAGCGCTTGTTTTTAGTGTTCCAAAGGCAAAAAATATTTTATGCTTTGAAAATCCTCTTATTCTACACTAAAAGCCTCAAAAAATAGAAATATACTGATAATTAAATGGTTTTTATGGTGATTTTTATTTTAGAAAGGATTTTTCGCTTTAGGAGGAGAGGGGAGATGAATTTTTTGTTCCTAAGGGTAATCAGATTTCTGCTGATAAGCTGGTTTTTTCGATAGATCAAACAGACATTTTGGTTGCTATGTTTCTATTTGCACCAGCTGCCAAATACTAGCTTGCAGTAAGCTAAGGAACGCGTTCGTTCCTAGGTGTTGAATAACACTGGGTTTAAGTTGGTTATAGAATATAAAAGCCTAGCCATAAATAATTTTGTTGTCGAAAGAGCTATTAAAGGCTGTAAAAGTTTTTAATGTAGACTGGATTGAAGAACGAACTCCAGTCTACAAAAAAAACAGCTCTTTTGCTGTTACGTACGGTTACTCAGTAGTCTTGCCTTTTGCTTTTTCAGCGTCTTCTGATTCCATAATAATTGATGATAAGCAGTTCATAACGCTTT
>DAOWHF010000214.1:0-9435 GCA_030641565.1 Methylomarinum sp. | reverse complement strand
TTTAAGGCATTGTTAATTAGGTTAGGTAACTTTTGTAAGCCCTGAATAATTCTACTTTCTTGTTCAGGCGACATCCGTTTTTGTACTTTTCCAACACTCATCGTCAATAGTGCTAACACTACAAGCTGAGTGGTAAAGGCTTTAGTCGATGCCACCCCAATCTCAGGGCCTGCATGAGTTAAGCAGGTAAAATCAGATTCTCTGGTTAAACTAGATTCAGCCACATTACAAATAGTTAGGGTTGAGATATTTTTATATGAATCTCGAACCGTCTTTATTTTATGTAATGCTGCCAATGTATCCGCTGTTTCCCCTGACTGGCTAATAGTCACAAACAAGGTATTGTCTTGAATGATAGGGTTTCGGTAACGATACTCACTCGCCACTTCTACCTGGCAGGGAATGCCTGCAATATCCTCAAACCAATATTTTGCGACTAAGCCGGAATGATAACTGGTACCACATGCAATAATTTGTATTTGCTGTATTTTATTAAAAATATCTTCTGCCAGAGGCCCAAAACTTGAAACTAACACTTGGTCTTGTGTGATTCGTCCTTCTAGCGTATCAATGACAGCTTGAGGCTGCTCAAAGATTTCTTTGTGCATGTAATGTTTATGCTCACCCAGATCCACAGCATGAGATGTCAGCTTTGATTGCTTTATAAGTCGAACGACTGGTTCGCCCTGAGCATTATAAATTTCAAGTGATTGGCGCGTTATTTTAGCTATATCGCCTTCTTCTAAGAAAATAAAGCGTTGAGTCACGGGTAATAGTGCCGAGACATCGGAAGCAATAAAATGCTCGCCTATGCCTATGCCTATTACTAACGGACTGCCTTTTCTTGTGGCAACCAAGGTTTCTGGATTATTAATCGCGATAACACCTAAGGCATAAGCGCCTTCAAATTGTTTTATCGCATGTGTTACTGCCTGTAGTAGATCATCAGTTTGCTCTAGCTGCTGGTGAACAGCATGTGCGATAACTTCAGTATCTGTTTCTGATGTAAAACGGTAGCCGGATTCAAGTTGCTGCGCTTTTAATTGCTGATGATTTTCGATAATACCATTATGGACAACAGCGACTTTATTATTACAAATGTGTGGATGCGCATTGTTTTCAGAAGGTACACCATGGGTTGCCCAACGTGTATGCGCTATTCCAATTTGTCCTGATAATGCCCCTGATTCTTGTTGAATCTTTGCTTCCAGACTTTTTATTTTACCGATTGCTCTAACGCGCTGTATCTCACTCGCATTATTTAAAACAGCAATACCCGATGAATCATAGCCTCGATACTCTAAGCGCCTTAAACCCTCAAGTAAAATAGGAACAACATTTCTTTCCGCAACGCCACCAACAATTCCACACACAATTTTTCTCCAACCTGTTGTTCTAATCGTTTCTTATCTCGATATATTTGATCATTTTAGGATACTAAAACGTAATCCCTTATTATCCATTAGATATTGAGTAAAATATTTTATATTCACAACAATAGATATTTTTACACAGAGATAACAGAGAAGAGCCTAGTAAAATTCATTTACTGCTCTTTCTCAGTGCCCTCTGTGTTAATTTTCTTTTATCTAAAGATAAAGCTAAAAATCCTGAAAATCTAGCTCGCAATCAATTCTTTTAAATACTGATACAAAACCCGAGAAGATTTGGGCGGCTTTTCTGCTTTTGCCTCTTTTTGAGCATTACGCTGCAACTGTCTTAAATGTTGCCTATCAGCAGTAGGCAATTCATTTAACAATTCGGTTAATACATCATTGCCTTCACTCGCAATTAATTTATCCCGCCATGATTCAGCTTGATGATGTTCTCTAACACCATGCGCACTTTTGGTTTTTAGCCGCTCTAATGTTTCCATTACATTATCTAGCTCTATACTTCTTAGTTTAGCGGTAATAAATTTAAGCTGGCGTTTTCTTGCCGGCTTTGTTGAAGGCATTTTCTTTGCTTCAGCAATAGCTGTTTCAATTTCCGCAGGCATTTCCATTGCTGATAACTGTTCCCCAGTTAAATGCGTAAGCTCTTCTGCTAATTTTGCAATTTTTGCAATAGCATATTTAATCTGAGTTTTATTAGGTCGAATAGCATAATATTCAATTAAATCGCCATTTTCATCATATTCTGGCTCTTCACCACCACCATATGCTACTTCATTATTTTCTATCATTGTTAAACCATTGCTATTAAAAAAACTACAAATATGACGACAAAAGCAATGGGTAGTAAAACTCCCACCCAATCAGATTCAGAATTTTTACTTAGTTGAATTGATGATTTAATCCCTGGTCTCATCCAAAAAATGACCCCAAGCACCATCACACCTAATAAAATATTCTCCAAAAGTGAAAATTCCATTTTGTTACCTCTATCAGTAGTTAATGTAATTATCCTAAAAATAACGCTTAAAGGCGATGATCTTTTATTTCTTTTTTCCAAATAGCCATTTTTTGCTGCAATGACATAGCTGCATAAGCAGGACTGGTAGAAGGAAGTTTTACATAGTTTAAATGATTAAACTGTTCTTTAACCGTTGGCAATACTGCCTTTAAATAAATAGCCTCTGCTTTGGCGCCATTAAAACAAACTTTGCTAATGGTAGGGTGCTGCTTAAAAAATTTCAGAAAGTCATTAGTTTTAATTGAGTCCATTTTAATCGCCGAATCTAAGCTTCCTGATCTATAACAGCGCTGTAATACATCCCAGACTGCAATGTTATTTATTATAAGACAATTTTTACGCTGACTATACTCGCTCATTTCATGCGTACTATCATCTTGCAATATAGATAGCATTATCCGCCAGAAAGCATTTCGAGCATGTCCATAATATTGTTGTTTACGTAATGATTCCTCACTGGGCATGGAACCTAAAATCAATATTTTGGCATGTTGATCAGCTATTGGTTTAAAGCCTGTAATAGTCTTCACATTTTGAGGATTATCTATAAAAATAAATCCTAACATATCGCCAAATTTGAGATAATGCACGCCTTTTTATCAACGAAGAACAGCCATGTGGTTTAAAAATCTTGCCCTTTACCGTTTTACTGAGTCTTTTTCTTTAGCTGCTGATGAGTTAGAAGAAAAACTGGAAGATAACCGATTTCGTGCATGCGGTGGTCATGAAGAATTTAGCCTAGGCTGGACAGCACCCGCCGGCAATTCAACCGAGCAACTGGTTCATGCTTCTAATGGCTTCTTGATGCTATGCCTGAAAAAAGAAGAAAAGGTCATTCCTGCTGCGGTCATTAACGAAATGTTAGAAGAGAAGGTTTCTGCTGTTGAAGATCAAGAAGCCAGAAAACTCAGCAAAAAAGAACGGACTGCGATAAAAGATGAACTGATTTTTGAACTGCTGCCTCGTGCTTTTTCATTTTCAAAAAAGACTTATGCCTATATTGATCCCAAAGGTGGCTGGATGGTGGTTGATGCCGCATCTGCAAAAAAAGCCGAAGATTTATTAAGTCACCTGCGTAAATGTTTAGGTTCTTTAGCTCTTGTTCCCGTCAATAGTACCGATAAACCTGTTGTCACTATGACTGAATGGTTAAATGATAATAGCTCGGTGCCCAAAGATATCGTAGTAGAAGACGAATGTGAACTACGCTCTCCTGAAGAAGAAGGCAGTATCATTCGCTGTAAACGTCATAACCTTAGCCTACCTGAAATAACCAATCATTTAGATACTGGCAAGCAAGTGATTAAACTTGCCGTAAACTGGACGGATCGCCTGTCATTTATTGTTGACGAAAACCTGGCAATTAAACGCTTAAAGTTTCTTGATTTAATTCAAGACCAAGTAGCAGATACTGACGCCGAAGATGAAATTGCCCGTTTTGATGTTGATTTCTCGATTATGACGTTTGAGCTAGCAAACTTTTTACCGCGTTTATTAGAGATTTTTGGTGGCGAAAATAAAGTTTAAGTTATCACTACTTAGTATGTATAAAGCGGACTTCAGTCCGCTTTTCCCCGAAGCTCTATATACTTAAGAATTGGGCGTTTAAATTACTTCATAGAATGTTATTCCAATGCTAAAAAAAATCACAGCCTCTTTTCTTGCTCTAACAAGTCATGTTATTTTTGCTGGCAGTTTTTCATACCCAGAAATCCCAGGGGATAGCCTCATCAGGGATGATATTAAGGAAGCACATTACACCCTAGCCAAGCACGAAGACACTTTACTGGATATTGCTCGAGATTTTGACATCGGTCAGAATGAAATTCTGCTGGCTAACCCAACAGTTGATAGATGGCTACCCGGTGAGAACACCAAAGTAAGAATCCCAAATAGCCGTTTGTTACCCGATACCCCACATGAAGGCGTAGTTCTTAACTTAGCAGAATATCGGCTTTATTATTATCCTAAAAAAACTAAAGACCAGCCTAGAATGGTTATTACGCACCCGATTAGTATCGGACGTGTTGACTGGGATACGCCACTAGGAAAAACACAGATTATTGCTAAAAACAGAAATCCTGTTTGGCGCCCACCTCAATCAATTAAAGATGAACATGCAGAAAATGGTGAAATATTGCCTGATGTATTTCCTGCAGGGCCAGATAACCCGCTGGGACTGTATGCCTTAAGATTAGGCGTTCCTGGATATTTAATTCATAGCACTAACAAACCCTTTGGTGTGGGGATGCGAGTCAGTCATGGCTGTATTCGTATGTATCCTGAAGATATAGAAAAACTTTTCCCTCAAGTAAAGGTAGGGATGCCGGTATATATCGTCAATCAGCCGATTAAGGTGGGCTGGTCTGACAACAGTTTATATATAGAGGTTTTTCCAGATCTGGAAGAAGATAACAAGATGAGCTATGAAGATAGACTCAATATGGCATTGGATTTAATCGAACAAGCCAATAACAATCAAATACTTGTGCTTAATGGAAGAGTGTTAAAGCAAGCGATTCAACAAAGTAAGGCTGTTCCTGTGGTTATTTTTAAAAGAAACGTATTACCCACACTAAAAAATGAACTATAAAAAACCCAGCGCTACTGATAGTTACTGGGTTTTTATATTCAAAAAATGTGTTATTTCATCATTGATTTTTTGAACATACGGTCAAGCTTACTATTAGTGTCTTGAGCATATTGTGCTGCACGGTTAGCCGCTGCTTCAGCTGCTGCAGCTTTTGCTGCCGCTTCAGTTGCCGCTGCTTGAGCTGTTGATGCAGCAGAAGATGCCGTTGTGATTTGAGTATTCAAGCCATCAATTTGAGCTTGTAAATTGTCAATATCAGATGTGCTTGCACAACCTGTTGCCAAACCAGCTGCAAGAATTACAGCAGAAACTTTTAATGTTTTCATTATTTTTTCCTATTTAAGTTAGAGTTTATTTCAAATACCTAACACAAAGTATTAGTTCAATTCTGCCTTCTTTTCAAGCGACTTTCCAGTTTTATTTTATTTTTACCTGTGTTCCTTTCTTAATCCATCGATCTAACGTCTCAACTTGCTCGTTTGTTAAAGCTATACAACCATGCGTCCAATTAATCGATTGATGTATAGATTTATCCGCTGATCCTAAGCCATGAATGCCAATATTACCCCCAATATTGGTGTCTTGAGGAGGAACCTGCTGTTTTTTATGGGCATTAATAATCGCCGTATGTTTTTCTTTACTGAGTAAGCCACTCAATAATGCTTCATTTGCATTTTCAACGGAAGGGTAATCAAAACCATAAAACCGGTGGAAAGGGCTTTTTTTATTAACCCAGCCAATCCGATATGTCCCTATAGGTGTAACATCATCTCCCATATGTTGCTTAAAACCCGCACCATTACGTCCTATGGCAATATTGTTCATGGTCATCAGAGTGTCATGACCTCTTTTTACTTCAAGCGTTGATTTTTTTGTATCAATGATTAACCAAACCTCATCAGCCCTCACAGGCCCATAAAACAAAACATAACTTAACAATAAAAGGCCAAATAGCCATGTTCGATTCATAAAAACCTACAATAAAATAATATTTTGGTGTATTTTAAACATTTCCAATGTCGCAGTAAGGTTAAATAATGCAAATAGAGACCCTATCAACCACACCCTATACTGATCAAAAACCGGGGACTTCGGGACTAAGAAAAAAAGTAACCGTATTCCAACAAACTAATTATCTAGAGAATTTCGTCCAATCAATTTTTAATTCCTTACAAGACTACCAAGGATCATCGTTAGTTTTGGGAGGCGACGGGCGCTATTTTAACCGCCAGGCCATACAGATTATAATAAAAATTGCCGCTGCCAATGGTTTTAGCGAACTGATTATTGGGCAAGGCGGATTACTATCAACACCAGCGGCATCACATCTTATTAGAAAGAACAAAGCCTTTGGCGGCATCATTCTTTCCGCCAGCCATAACCCAGGAGGACCCAAGGAAGACTTTGGCATTAAATACAATGCCAGTAATGGCGGGCCTGCTCCGGAAAAGTTTACAGATGCCTTATATGAAAACACCACAAAAATAACCGACTATAAAATTGCTGATATAGCCGATGTTGATTTGGATCATGTCGGACAAAAAGAAATTGATGATTTGATTATTACTATCATTGACCCTGTTACTGATTATGCAGACTTGATGGCTTCAATTTTTGACTTTGATTTACTTAAAACCTGCATCACATCTAATTACATTACACTCTGTTTTGATGCAATGCATGCCATTACCGGCCCTTACGCAACCCGTATACTAGAAGATATTTTAGGCGCGCCTAAAGGCACTGTAATTAATGCCGTCCCTTTAGAAGACTTTGGTGGCGGCCATCCTGATCCCAATATGGCACATGCTAAAGAACTGACTAAGCTAATGCTAGGCGATAAGCCACCAACTTTTGGTGCCGCATCAGATGGTGATGGTGACCGTAATATGATCATGGGAGCGAATATTTTTGTTACTCCTAGTGACAGTCTTGCGATTATGGCGGCTAATGCGCAGTCCATTCCTGCTTATGCTATAGGAATTTCTGGTGTTGCTCGCTCAATGCCAACCAGTCAAGCAGTAGACCGCGTGGCTGAAAAACTAGGCTTACCTTGCTTTGAAACACCGACTGGCTGGAAATATTTTGGTAATCTTTTAGATGATGGCCAAATTACTTTATGCGGTGAAGAAAGTTTTGGTTCTGGCTCTAATCACGTTAGAGAAAAAGATGGCTTATGGGCTGTTTTGTTTTGGCTAAATCTGATTGCTAGAAAACGCATGTCTGTTGCAGATATTGTTTCAGAACATTGGCAAACATTTGGTCGTGATATTTATTGTCGCCATGATTACGAAGCTGTGGACATGGAAATTGCTAATGGCATTGTTGATCATTTACGCGAACTATTACCGGCATTAGCAGGACAGTCATTTGGTAACTATACCGTTAGCTATGCTGATGAATTTAGCTATACAGATCCTGTGGACAATAGTGTAAGCAATAATCAAGGCATTCGTATAGGCTTTAAAAATGGCTCGCGCATTATCTATCGTTTATCTGGCACTGGTACCGTGGGGGCAACGCTACGAATATATTTAGAAAGATTTGAAGCGGATAGCAGTAGACATAATCAGGATGCTCAAGATGCTCTATCCTTTTTAATTAACCTGGCTGAGCAGTTTTGTGAGGTTAAAAAACGGACAGGTAGAACCGAGCCGACGGTTATTACCTAAAAGTATTTTCTGTAGGAACAGCACCCTCGGCGCGACTTATAAAAGCCCTTATATTATCGCGCCGAGGCCATGCTCCTACATTTTTTAATCAATTGTCTAATTTCCCGCTCCTGTTCCCCAATATTTTCGCACAAGCGAAACTGAGCTACCGCCCTGTCTAAATTTTGCTCTGGGAACTCTACTTTGAAATATTGATTTTCTGCTAAGTAATCCGTCAAAAACCGCAAGCCAAGTTCAAAAGGAATTAGCTGAATAGCTGGGTATAAAAAGACGTAATCTTGCTCTGTAAAAAAAGTATCAACTTCCCGAAAATACCCTTTCAAGATGACTTCACAAATATCAAGATCAAAGCTATTTGATTCCAAAATGTGACAACATGAACGTAAGCAATCAGCAATATCGTAATGTAGCAGCCCAGGCTTAACAGTATCTAAATCAACTAAACTAACGATGTTATCTGATGATTTATCAAACAAGAAATTATTCAGTTTAGGATCGCCATGGATAATACGATCAAAAAGTAAGCCTTTATATTTTGCATCTTCAAGCACATTAATCTGTGGCTGAAAGGCTTTAATAAAATTTTGACAAAATTGTAAGTCTTTAGATTGATCCGGCAAGTTACCTTGTCTTATTACTGCTTGGTAGTGCTGGAAATACTTTGGTGTTACATGAAAGCCCGGCAAAGTATCATGAAACACGTCTAAGCTAATATCACTGAACAAATGATGAAAATGCCCTAAAGCAAAGCCTACTTGCTCAGCATCATGTTGATTGCTAATTAACTCTTTACTGACAGTATTGCCAATAAACTCCAATGCGCGCCAATAATTATTTTGCTTATCTTTATAATACAATTGCTGATCAAGGCTGTGGATAAGTTGAGGTATCACTAACCTACCGGCCTTTTTTTGTCTGATATGTGGGTGTAACAATTTCAGATTATCCATAATCAACTCAGGCTTAGGAAAGACATGTGTATTAATCCGTTGTAATACAAAGTCCGTGTCTTCAGTGACAATTAAAAAGGTGTCATTAATTAGCCCGTTA
This sequence comes from Methylomarinum sp., assembly GCA_030641565.1. GTDB lineage: Bacteria > Pseudomonadota > Gammaproteobacteria > Methylococcales > Methylomonadaceae > QPIN01. The sequence continues at coordinate 705 of DAOWHF010000214.1, read as the reverse complement.
CCCAGTGGCTTTATTTGCTGTATTTCGGCCAGAGTAAATTGTTTGCAAAGCTGATGAGTAGGTAAGCTCACGTCTTTATAGCTGCTGGATAGCATTTGTTAAGATATTTAACGCCTGCCCTCTATGACTCAAGGTATTTTTAAGCTCTGGTGACAATTCAGCCGATGCTTTTAGATGTGTGGGTACCCAAAACACAGGATCATAACCAAAGCCGTTTTCCCCCACGGCCTCAGTCAATATACGTCCTTCCCATGTGCCTTGTGCAATAACAGGTAATGGATCATCAGCATGGCGCATAAGCACAATGACGCAAACAAAACGTGCAGTACGTTGTTCGGCAGGAATACCTTCTAAATCTCTCAATAGTTTTAACAGATTATCCTGATCAGAAGCACCTACACCTGCATAGCGGGCAGAAATAACCCCTGGCGCACCGTTTAAAGCATCAACAACTAAGCCAGAATCATCCGCAATGGCTGGCATATCACAATGTAATGCCGCATTGCGTGCCTTAATAATGGCATTCTCAACAAATGTAGATCCTGTCTCTTCGGCTTCTTCAACATTAAATTGAGATTGAGCAACAATAGGGTGGTTTTTAAGAATCGACTGGATTTCTTTAATTTTTCCTTGGTTGCCACTGGCTAAAACGATTTGTTGATTAGGAGAAAAAGTCATATTATATTGAAACTAAAAAGTAATGTA
>DAOWHF010000061.1:0-2210 GCA_030641565.1 Methylomarinum sp. | reverse complement strand
TCACGATTGATCTCCATTTCTTAATAATTCACTGACTTTGGCTTTTTTAGCTTGGTCTGCATCCGTTACCGCAGGCTTTACTAGCGCTTTATTTTTTCTTACAAATAAAATCAACATCAGCAACCCAATCAATAAAAAGATGACGGGGCCTAACCATAGCAACCCTGTTTTCAATTTAAACTGAGGGTTGTATAAAACAAAGTCGCCATAACGTTGAATCATAAATTCAACAATTTCATCTTGAGACTTGCCTTGTTGCAACATTTCATAGACTTGTCGGCGTAAATCTTTGGCTAAATCAGCATTAGAATCCGCAATCGTTTGATTTTGACAGACTAAACAGCGCAACTCTTCAATTAAGACTTTATAACTTTGTTCTTGCTGGGGATCATCAAACTTTCGGTATTCAACAGCGGCTAAAGCTGTAAATGACAGCAGCATTAATACGGCTATTTTTAATAATCTCATTAGCCTTCTGCCTCTAATTGCTCAATAAAAGGTAAAAAGATCTCTTGTACATCTTGCACAGATACAGCCCCTGTATGTTTATAACGAATAATCCCTTTTTTATCGATCACAAAGGTTTCCGGTACGCCATACACACCATAATCAATACCTGTACGTCCTTCTTGATCCATAATGCTGACGTTATATGGATTGCCTAACTGTGCTAACCATTGTTTGGCGGCACTGGCTTCATCCTTATAGTTCAACCCGACTATGGTCACCACATTCTGTTGCGCCAATCGATTAAACACCGGATGTTCAGATCGACAAGACCCGCACCATGATGCCCAGACATTTAATAACCAGACCTTACCTAACATGTCCTTCTTACTAAGTGTATTCTCGGCATCAGTCAAAATAGGCAATGAAAAATCAGGTGCTGGTTTATCAATTAATGGTGAAGGAATATCCCTAGGGTTTAGATTTAAACCCATTGCCAAAAACACGGCCATTACAACAAATAATAATAGCGGAATAACAAATTTAAGCACTGACCTGTCCTCCTTTACGATAGCGTTTATCACTGGCAGCAATTAACCCACCAAAGCCCATGAATAAAGCACCTAACCAAATCCAACGAATAAATGATTTGTAATAAACCCTTAAACTCCATGCGCCTTGATCATCTAAAGGCTCACCAATGGCTACAAACAAATCTCTAAACAAACCCGCATCAATCGCCGCCTCTGTCATTGGCATTTTCTGTACCCGATATTCTCTTTTTTGAGGTTCTAACTTGGCAATTTCCTCATCTTGATAGGTCACGGTTAACGAACCCTGCTTAGCAATATAGTTAGGTCCCTCTGTGACAGCTACACCATGAAACTCAAACACATAACCCGACATATCTAACTTATCGCCAGGTTGCATACGCACATCTTTTTCTATGCTGTAAATAGAGGTAAAGGTAATACCTATCACAAACACTGCAATCCCCAAATGAGCCACTGTCATTCCGTAGAAACCCGCTGGAATAGTGCCTAAGCGTTGCCAGCTAAAGCCTTGTTTTCCTAGACGGTCTTTAAATGACAAGCCCACTGTTACCGTAGTCCATAATGCTAATGTCGTCCCTAATCCCGCTGCCCAAGAATAAAAAGGCATAACAAGAGGAATTAAAAAACCTGCACTTAAACAAAAAACCACCAATCCTTTTAATCGCCAACTTAATGCTTTTATATCATCACGCTTCCAGCGGATTAACATGCCTAAGCCCACTGCAAAAGCTAATGGCGCCATTAATGGAATAAATACCGCATTAAAGTATGGAGGGCCTACAGAGATTTTTCCCATGCCTAAAGCATCAATCACCAATGGATAAAGTGTACCTAATAAAATACTCGCGGCTGTGACCACTAATAGGACATTATTCAATAATAAAACAGCTTCACGCGAAACCAGTTCAAATGTCACACTGCTTCTTACTTTTGGCGCTCTAATGGCATAAAGTAATAACGAACCACCTACAACCACCGCTAAAAAGATAAGAATAAATAAACCACGGGTTGGATCACTAGCAAAAGCATGTACCGAAGTTAATACCCCTGAACGCACTAAAAATGTGCCTAATAAGCTTAAAGAAAATGCAAATATTGCCAACAATACCGTCCAGGTTTTAAATACCCCGCGTTTTTCACTGGCTGCTAAAGAATGGATTAATGCTGTACCTACCAGCCAAGGCATAAATGAAGCATTTTCTACCGGAT
>DAOWHF010000193.1:0-6733 GCA_030641565.1 Methylomarinum sp. | reverse complement strand
AGTTTGAATTTGCTGGTTTTTATGCGGCCATTGAGCAGGGTTATTATCGAGAGGTAGGGCTTGATGTCGAGGTGCGCGAATACCAAAAGGATACCGAATTAGTTAAAGAGGTTATCAGCGGTCGCACTCAATATGGCATTAGCGATTCCTCTATCATTATCCATAGAGCGCATGGCGATCCGGTAGTATTACTGGCAAATGTTTTTCAACATTCACCGATGGTGTTACTCAGTCGTGGTGATGCAAAAATATTCAGCCCGGCACAAATGGCCGGGAAAAGCATTATGCTTTCGACACATGAACAAGATAATGCCTCGATTATTGCCATGCTGAATGCCGAGTCCGTCAGCCTCAAACAAATGGATGTCAAGGAACACAGCTTTAATATTGATGACTTTATTAATGGTAAAGTCGATATTATTTCAGCCTATGCCACCAATGAGCCGGGAATTTTAAATGAGCGGCAGGTCAAATTTAATATTATTGACCCAATTAATTACGGTATCGATTTTTACGGCAATAATATTTTCAGCAGTGAAAAACATATTCAGGAAAACCCGCAGCAAACAGCTGATTTTATTAAGGCTAGCTTGAAAGGCTGGGAATACGCATTAACGCACCGTGATGAAGTTATAGAGCTGATTTTAAAAAAATATTCCAGCCATAAAAGCCGCACGGCATTGGAATACGAAGCAAAAATGCTGCTGGAACGCTTTATTTTGCCTGTGCATATACCCTTGGGAACGATTGATCTAGTACGCATGGAAAGAATCGTCGATACCTACAAGCAACTAAAAATGATACCCAAGGGCTTTACACTCAAGGGCTTTATTTATCAGCAATCAGATAATTTAGAGCATTCCTTGCAGCTCAGCAAAGAAGAGCAACTCTGGGTTAAACAACATCCTAAAGTCATCATCGGTGTAGATCCAGCCTGGGCTCCATTTGAGTTTATTAATGAACAGGGGCAGTATTCGGGAATGGCCTCTGATTATATAAACCTAATTGCCGAAAAAACAGGACTTGAGTTTGAAGTTCAAAATAACCCGACCTGGAAAGATGTGATGAAAAGCGCGCGTAGTGGCGGACTTAATTTACTACCTGCGGTAATGACTTCACCTCAGCGTGAAGAGTTTCTTGATTTCTCCAAGCCTCATATTAATTACCCGATGATTATCGTGACAGGGAAAAATAATAAGTTTATCAGTAGCTTGGATGAGTTAAATAATAAGCAGGTCACAGTTGTCAGCGATTATGTAACCGAGGATATTTTGCGCAATAATCACCCGAACATAAAACTTAAACCTGCTAAAGACTTGCAACAGGCATTGAAATGGGTTTCTTCTGGCGAAGTCGATGCCTTAGTTGATAATATTGCCTCCGTCACCTATACCATTTCCAAAATGGGGATTACGAACCTTAGGATCAGTGGCACAACGCCTTATGAGTTTGCTTTATCTATTGCGGTTCCTAAACAGCATAAAACACTATTAGCCATTATCCAAAAAACTTTAGACAGTATTAGTGAAAAGCGACAACAGAAAATTCGCAATCAATGGGTTTCAGTTACTTATGAACAGGGGATTGATTATAACAATCTCGTTAAAATCAGTCTGGTGGTACTTGCGTTTATATTGCTTATTTTGTTGTGGAATTGGCGATTATCAAGCGAAATAAAAGCCAGAAAAGCTGCCGAACATGCATTATATGAAAATCAAAAAATTCTTGAATACAAAAATCATATTCTGGAATTACTCTCTAAAGGCACAAATCTAAAAACGATTTTAGAAACGCTAATTCAATATTTAGAAGCCTCTCACCCAGAGATGATAGGTTCAATTTTATTACTTGATAAACAAAAAAAACATTTAATCAATGGCGTCGCAATTAGTTTGCCGGAACATTATATAGAGGCAATTAATGGTGTAGAAATTGGTTTTAGTGTTGGCTCCTGCGGTACAGCTGCCTTTACAGGTGAACAAGTCATTGTTGAGGATATTATGACCCACCCTTATTGGGAGGGATTTCAGGAACTGGCTCAATCAGCTGGACTACGTGCCTGTTGGTCACAACCGATTATGTCCTCAAGCAATGAAGTACTAGGAACCTTTGCTATTTATTACCGACAACCGAAAACACCTAAAGAATCTAGCTTGCGTCTTATCCATGAGTTTTCTATTCTAACCGCACTGGCGATAGAGAATTTTCAAAGCAATGAAACACTCAAAAAACTATCTTTAGCTGTTACGCAGAGCGCAAACGTAGTTGTTATCACTGATTGCAGCGGTATTATTGAATATGTTAACCCCAAATTTACCGAAGTAACCGGTTATTCCAGCGATGAGGCAATAGGTAATACCCCTCGTATACTAAAATCCGGGCAGACAGATAAAGCGGTGTATGTTGAGTTATGGAAGACCCTATTATCGGGTAAAAAATGGCAAGGGGAATTTCTTAATCGTAGAAAAAATGGTGAGCTTTATTGGGCTTGGGATAATATTTCTCCCATTGAAAATGATGTCGGTGAAATCACCCATTTTGTCGCAGTACAAATTGATTTTACTGAACGTAAACAAGTACAAGAAGCACTACAAGAGAGTGAAAACCGATTTAGGCAGTTATTTGAAGGGGCTAATGATTCAATATTTATTATTGATCCTCAAACGGGTCAATTCATAGATGCTAATGAAAATGCCTCCAGCCGTTTAGGCTATACGCATGATGAGTTGCTAAAATTGAGAGAGCACGACATTAAAATCTCGGAAGATGCCCGCTATGAGGAAGATAACTTTCAAAAATTAAATAAAACAGGTCATTTGATATTTAAAAATATACATCAGCATAAGGACGGCTCAGCCATACCCGTTGAAATCAGTGCCAAACTTATCAAGCATCATAATGTTACCGTGATTCAATCAATTGTCCGCGATATTAGCGAGCGTAAAGAAGCTGAAAGAAAACTAATTAATAGCGAAGCGCAATTTCGTAGCCTGGTTGAAAACACCAATATAGTCGCATGGAAGCTGGATCTTGAGAGTTTCCGTTTTACTTATATTTCCCCACACGCAGAAATTATGCTCGGATACCCTGTAGAAGATTGGAAACAGGAAAATTTTTGGGAAGATCATATTGTTAATGAAGATCGTAATTACTGCGTTACTTATTGCATGGAGGCTACCAATAAAGGAGAAGATCACGATTTTGAATACCGAATGAAAAAAGCTAATGGAGATTCAATTTGGTTGCGTGATATTGTCACAGTAAACAAAGATATCACTGGCCACCCTGTCTCATTAAGTGGCTTTTTAATTGATATTGATGAGCGTAAAAAAATTGAAGTGGCTCTTGAAAAAGCTAAGTTAGAAGCAGAACAAGCAAATAAGGTTAAATCAGAATTTCTGGCAACCATGACCCATGAACTACGCACGCCTATGAATGGCGTTTTAGGAATGGCACAAATACTAGAAGAAACTGAATTGAACCCTGAGCAACGCGAAAGCGTTGATATCATTTTACGTTCTGGACATTCGCTACTGGAAATTATTAATGATGTACTCGATTTATCCAAGCTGGAAGCTGAACAAGTCATACTAGAACAACGCTATTTTAATTTGGAACAATTAATTGATGATATTCTGGGGATGCTACGCCCTAAAAGCAGTGCAAAATCTTTGCAGTTAAGTGTAATTTACCCTGTTGATTATCCTCGTTATTTTGTTGGAGATCCTACGCGGTTACAACAGGTTTTACTCAATTTAATGAGCAATGCGGTTAAGTTTACGTCATCAGGTTATGTACGTTTAATTGTATTATGTAACGCAGTGACCGAAGAGCGCGCTGAAGTTAAACTTTCTATAGAAGATACTGGAATTGGTATTGCGACTGAAAATATAGCGCATTTATTTGACCCTTTTGTACAAGCCGATCAAACAACAACGCGCAAGTATGGTGGTAGTGGACTTGGGCTTGCAGTCAGCAAAAAATTAATTAATTTAATGCAGGGTAATATTGGGGTTAATTCGGTTCTAGGTCAGGGAGCTGAATTTTGGGTGACATTATCTCTGCCACTTGCTGATAAGAAAACGGTAAAGAATGATCCACAAACAAAAGTGTTAAATCATATTGTTTTTAACAGAAAAATATTAATAGTAGAAGACGACGCCGTAAATCTAAAAATAGCCATAAAGATGTTAAGTAACACAGGGATTATCATTGATATTGCTAAAAATGGACAACAAGCCGTTGATCTATGGCAGCATGAGGATTATGATTTAATTCTTATGGATTGTCGTATGCCTATTATGGATGGTTATGAAGCAACAAAAATAATTCGTCAACAAGAATCAGACAGTCACGTTCCTATTATTGCTTTAACCGCTAACAGTAGCCATGAAGACCGTCAGCATTGCCTAGACTCTGGTATGGATGAAGTGATTACCAAGCCATTTAAAAAAGAGTTTCTGACAAACAGTTTAAACAAATGGTTAAGGCCTGTTTTACAAAGTCATGAAAATAAATCAATTACAGTCGACAACAAAATGATTGAGGTTTTATCAGTAAAAAATACAATTAAAGAAATAACCTTAGACAAACTTTTACTAGAAAAGCTAAAAAAAGAAATGGGGGAAGATTTTTTAGAAGTTTATTCCACTATTGTGCAAACGATTGAACATGTTATACATCAACTTGGCGATGACTTGGAGCAATTGTCTACTGAAAAAATAGCTCGACTAGCGCATAGTTTAAAATCACCTACGGCTAATTTAGGGGCTATAAAATTAAGCAAAATGGCAGGGGAACTTGAAGTAGCCGCCGATAACAATAACTTTAAAAATGTGGAGATAAAAATACAACAACTAAAACAGGAATACCAACGTGTTTTACTTGAGCTTGAAAAGGTAAAACTATGAAAATCCTCGTCATTGACGATTTACTAGCTGATCGCCTTATTATACGCTGCCACCTTTTATCTATGGGACATGAAGTTATACTGGCTGAAAGTGGTGAGCAAGGGATGGTTTTATTTCAGCAGCAAAATCCAGATCTAGTGCTACTGGATGTACGAATGCCAGAAATGGATGGTTACCAAGTCGTTAAAAAATTACGTGAACTTGACCAGGGATGGCGACCTATTTTATTCCTTAGCAGCACCCTTGATATTGAATCGTTTGCCAAAGGCATTTATTGTGGTGGAGATGATTTTCTTCATAAACCGATTGAAAAAATTACATTGGAAGCTAGGTTACACGCGATGGAACGTATAGTCGAAATGCGCCAGCAACTTCTATCGACCACTCGTGCTTTAGCCGAAGAAACAAAAAAAGTTAAACAACTTGCTAATCAAGATGACTTAACAGGGATTGCCAATAGGCGTTTTTTAAATAAAACATTGGACCAAGAATTTCGTAGGCACTATAGAGAGAAAATGTGCTTAAGTATTATTATGATAGATATCGACTGGTTTAAAGGGTTTAATGACCATTTTGGACATTTAGCGGGAGATGATGCTCTACGTAGTTGTGCTCAAAAAATGGCTGCCTCCATTAAGCGTGCAGGTGAGTTTATTGCGCGTTACGGTGGAGAAGAGTTTTGTGTGGTATTACCTAGTACAGATATTAATAAAGCAAAAGAAATTGCGGAAGGCTTGTGCAAAGCGGTGAGGACATTAAATATTTATCGTAATGATTTGGAATCTCAAAAGTGCCTGACCATTAGCCTTGGCGTAAGCAGCGTTATACCACAGAAGAACGACTCAGTAGAAAGCCTGATCGCTTCAGCAGATCAGGCTCTTTATCAGGCGAAACAAGCCGGCCGAAATAAAGTTTGTGCAGTTACGGCATAGATATTGTCAATCAGCCTTAAAACTTTCCAACCGCTTTTGTTGTACTTTGCAATACTTTAGATGAACTTATTCCACCGTCACCGATTTAGCCAAATTCCTCGGTTGATCTACATCAGTTCCTTTAATAAGAGCCACATGATAACTCAGTAATTGCAGCGCAATATTAAATGTAATGGGGGCAGTGATACGTCCGACATTAGTTGTGGCTTTAATCACTGTAACGCCTTGTTCCGAACTAATATCTGACTGCTCATCTTCAAATACAATCATTTGGCCACCACGTGCCTTTACTTCCTGTAAGTTAGACTTTAGTTTCTCTAGCAAATCGTCAAGCGGTGCAATGGCTATAACTGGCATATTTTCGTCTATCAAGGCTAATGGACCATGTTTTAATTCACCAGCGGGATATGCTTCTGCATGAATATAGCTAATTTCTTTTAACTTTAACGCACCTTCCATTGCTATCGGGTACATTGTTCCTCTACCTAGGAATAGTGCATTTTGTTTATCTGCAAAACTTTTAGCTATGTCTTTAATGGTGTCTTCATGCTTTAAGGCATTGTTAATTAGGTTAGGTAACTTTTGTAAGCCCTGAATAATTCTACTTTCTTGTTCAGGCGACATCCGTTTTTGTACTTTTCCAACACTCATCGTCAATAGTGCTAACACCACAAGCTGAGTAGTAAAGGCTTTAGTCGATGCCACCCCAATCTCTGGGCCAGCATGAGTTAAGCAGGTAAAATCAGACTCTCTGGTTAAACTAGATTCAGCCACATTACAAATAGTTAGAGTTGAGATATTTTTATATGAATCTCGAACCGTCTTTATTTTATGTAATGCTGCCAATGTATCCGCTGTTTCCCCTGACTGGCTAATAGTCACAAACAAGGT
>DAOWHF010000136.1:0-2526 GCA_030641565.1 Methylomarinum sp. | reverse complement strand
TATCTGTTGGTCTGGTTTACATTCAGCATAGTGTTAACCCTGTTGCAATGGCAACTGCATGGTTTGCATTGGCTAACAGGCATGATGGATAACAGCAATACACCATTAGCGGCCGCCATACTTATTGTTGCTGGTCTTTATCAGTTCACCGCACTAAAAAATGCCTGCTTAAAACACTGTCGTTTACCTATTAGCTTTTTGTTAAATTACTGGCAAAATGGCAAGCTAGGTGCATTTAACATGGGTATTATTCATGGCAATACCTGTTTGGGATGTTGTTGGGCTCAGATGCTGATAATGTTTGCTGTTGGGGTTATGAACATAACCGCTATGGTTTTAATCACCTTATTTATCTTGCTAGAAAAAAGCTTGCCTGTGAATGAATCTATCATAAGCAAAACAGCGGGCGGTTTGTTTTGTCTTTGGGGTGTTGTGCTGCTTTTAAGATAGATACGTCGATATCATTTGTTAATCTTAATAAATCTATATTGGTTGATATATTTTAGCTAAATGAATCGGTTGGTTGCCTAAAGGGTGGGTGAGCTTTTTATTGAGTTAGAGAGAGTCAGTTATGTTTTTTAATTAAGTCTTGTTACTGTAGATTAACCATTTCAGATTGAATAAAATCATGATCATATAACGACGTCTAAACCAGTAATGCCATAAGAAGCTCTCAGGAAATAACCTGGATATGTAGCGTAGAATTTTATCTAAGTTGTTGCTGGTATAAGTATTAAAGTTTTAGTATAAATATTACAAACTGTTGGAGATTGATAATGCGTTTATTGTTTATATTGATTTTTATTAGCTCTCCATTATGTGCAGAAGTTCAATTTGCACAGACTCCTCCTAGTCAACAGAATATCTCTGAATCTGTTGAGTTTAATCGACAAGAGTTACTCATGGCGATTAAATTAGTTGCCAAAACAAAAACAGGAGAAGAACTTACACCTTTTATAGATGAGTTGCTGCAACAAGATAAAATTCATCTAACAAAATTACAAAAGGGGCACTATGGCGAATCCGGGGAAGGTTGTGTCATAAAGGACGGTAAATATTATTATGAGGGACTTTTTATTATGCTCAATGATACACTTACCTCAGCAGAAATGGCGAGCTCTTTAGTGCATGAAGTCACTCATTACCGTATGATCAAAGACCTGGTGGCATTAAACATGAATTTCCCGGTTCAGGTAGCAGCCTTTGAAATTTCAGCATTTGCTACTCAATATGAATTTATTACTGAATTGGAGCGATTAAAGTTAATCGATTCTCAGCTTATGTTTACAGGTGATTCAAAAATTGTATCAGAAATAATGCATAATGCCTTTAAACTTAGAAACCACTGGTCTGAAAAAGATTATGATAAAGTCTACAATCAACTTGTAGACTATGGTTATTCCTCGACTGAACTGAACAGGATAATTAGTCAACGAACTGAAGAAAACTGTTTCGGTATGGTTGCCAACATGCCTAAAAAATCAGTTGTATTAAAGCCAGAATCGATTGAAAATTAATATTATTCAATGACTCCTCCAATTTGATCTGACGGTTAACTCCAGACTTTATTGCTTAATTTGCCTTACGAAATTGAACCCTTCTATTAGCTGCTGCGAATGGATCAACACCTGGTAATGACTGACTCTCTCCCATTCCGGTAACAAATAACCTATTGGCAGCGATATTAAAATGATTTCTTAAGTAATTTTTTACTGATTGAGCCCTTCTTTCAGATAAATAGCGATTATATTGTTCTGATCCAGCTGCATCAGTATGACCTTCAATCACCAGCCTTTCAGAAGAAAAGTCAGGCAGACTTAGCATACGTCCAATTTCGTTTAAAAAAGACTTTGATCCCTCAAGAATCTCAGAAGAATTATAAGCAAACTTAATGGGTAAACCGATCGCTGAACTTTGCTGCTTAGCTGCTATTGGTTCAGGCAAAGTTTGTGGCGAATTTTTAGATTTTCCAAAACTAATTGAGCGCATCTTTATACCATCTGACTTCGTTGCTGGCATTTCAGACAGTGAATTGGAGAACAAAATACTCCCCATTTCCTCAGCTGACGGCGCTTTATCAGAATACATTTTAACGCCCTGAGCATGTCCATTTATATGCAAAAAGACCAGAAAAAAGCCACAACTTATTTGTTTAAATATAGACATTGCTAAAACCTCTTTTTATGAATAAAAAAAACATCCCTGTCGCCTATCAGTTTCTGCCTGACTATCATGGACTATTCGATAGTGATTGAACCGGTAGTTGCCGTATTATTTTTTCCAAGGGCAATGGTAGCGTTACCTTTGTTGACTGATTTATTCAAAATAATGCTTTTACTCACTTTTGAGTCTTTAATATTGACAGAACCTGTGCTTGCTAAATTGTTTTTACCAAGTGCAATAGTCGCATTGCCTTTGTTAACGGATTTGTTCAAGACAATAGATTTTGTGACTTTTGATTCAGCCATCGCCTTAAATGACATAACTGATACGATGGTGATGATTGCTGCTGATGTTAAAGTTTTC
>DAOWHF010000358.1:0-10164 GCA_030641565.1 Methylomarinum sp. | reverse complement strand
TAGACTTCATTAGTTGAGCGAGATTAAATTCTTCTATATTAATACTGCCTTTAAATACAGGCTTATCCTTGATATTTGTTCCGTTAATATTCGCTAATAAAGTTAAGTTATTAGTATTAAGCTTTAAGTCAGTAATATCGATGGTTTGTTGGGCTAAATTAAGCGCTATCTCGGCCAATAAGGTAACAGTTAAAGATTCCCCTGGAATGTCTTTGCCTCTGGTGTTGCTTTTTATATTGATCGCGGTGAGTTTAAAATTATCAAGTTGTTCGTTAATGATTAAATTGCTAGAAAAACTGAGGGTTTCAGTCAGCTCAGGTTCGGAGTTGCTTATTTTTAATGATAAATCAACATCAATGGCTTGATCAAAAACCAGCTTCCCAGTAGAGAAGTTGAAATCATTAATTTCAATATGCTTGCCTTGCTGCTGGTCATCCCAGATTATTTTAGCTTGTTCTATAGATACGCCGCCGATTGCTAATGCAGCAAGTGGAGAGGCGCTTGGTGCTTTTGCTGTATCTGTCGTCGAGGTTTTAGCTGGTTCAATTTCTGGATCTGTTTTTGCACCGGCTAAATCATCCCAATTGCTAATGCCTTGTTTGTTTTTTGCTAGGTTTAAAGTTAAGCCTTTTAATACAATGCGGCTAACTTCCAGTTTTTTTGATAGTAGCGGTAATAATTTAACTTTAACGTTACTTTCTTCAATTTCTGCAAATGTTTGCTCAGGAAAACCTTGTGCATTACTTAATGATAACTTTCCTGTAGAAATACCAATCCATGGAAAGACAGATAAATCTAAATCACCTTCTATGAGTAAGTCTCTACCCGTATTTTCTTTGACAGCAGTTTGGATTTCAGGCTTAAAGTCATTGGGGTTGATAAACAAAGGTAATGCCACAGCAGCAATAACGATTAACAAAATAACTGAGGCAAGGACGTATAAAACAATTTTAAGCAGGCGACTCATTTTTTAATCTCACTGTTTTAAAAGGTGTATTGATAAAAGATATAGCTTATGATTATCATTTTTGCATTGGTTCTAAGACTGATTTTAGCTGGATTGAGGACTAAAGCAATGTATTTAACTGAAAAAAAGGGGGAGCAATGTTAATTATATTGGCTGCTATTATCACTGTAATAGTTTTCTTTCATTCGGGGAAAAAAAACAGTGAAAATGGCATAAGATGGGCTGTGATAGGGTTGTTTGGTTATATTTTAGGTTTTGCTATAGGCATGGCATTTATTGGTGAAACATTTATTTCTATCTTTATTGCCTGCGCTATTGTTTATTTTACGCATATCCAATTATCAAGGGTAGCCTTGAAAAATAAGGTAAGTGAGTAAAGAAAAAAAGATTGGGTATAAAAAAAGCGGGCTAATGAGCCCGCTTTTTTTACTAAACGCTATAGTAGCTTAGTTTATAACTTGTCAGAATTGTCATTCAAGTACTTTGCAACACCCGCTGGGCTAGCATCCATACCCGAATCGCCTTTATTCCAACCCGCTGGGCATACTTCGCCATGCTCTTCGTGGAACTGTAGTGCGTCAGCCATGCGTAACATTTCGTCAATGTTACGACCTAAAGGTAAGTCGTTAACAACTTGATGGCGAACCATACCGTTTTGGTCAATTAAAAAACTACCACGGTAAGCAACTGCAGGTGTTTCTGCTTCGACATCGTAGTCTTTACAGATTTGGTGATCAATATCTGCCGCCATTGTGTAGCGCACTTGGCCAATACCACCATCATTGATTGCAGTGTTACGCCATGCGTTATGAGTGAAGTGAGAATCAATAGATACTGAAATAACTTCTACGCCACGTTTTTTGAACTCATCCATGCGGTGGTCTAAAGCGATTAACTCACTTGGACAAACAAAAGTAAAATCTAATGGGTAGAAAAATACAACAGCGTATTTTCCTCTTGTTGCTTCAGAAAAGCTGAAAGAATCAACGATTTCACCGTCAGCCAATACCGCTGGCACTGTAAAGTCAGGGGCTTGTTTACCTACTAATACGCTCATTAGATGTCTCCAGAAAAATTAATTTAAAACAAAGGGTTACGTAAATTTAATCGACCGTTTTAAAACGGATTTCACATATTCTACACTAAATTACTGGGTAATTGCCTAATAAAAACAGCCAAAAACTTGAAATAAATCTGAACTTCTAAGATAATTTGTAATCATTATCTTACGTGATTAACAAGAAACATGTGTCTTTTATTGGCCTGATTGCATAGCAATGCATATTTAGGGTCACGGAGTATTTCAAAATGGCAAAAAATAAACATATTACAGAACCCGATAAATTCGGTTATCAAGTGCGAATTGTAAGGCGTGGCAAAGAAAGTAGCCGCTACTTCTCTCATAAACTGTGGGGCAATAGAAATAAATCGCTGCAAGCGGCAATTGCATGGCGAGATCAAATGTTGGTTGTATTAAAAGGCAGTCGCACACGCTTTTTAAAACCTCCTAAGAATAAAACTACAACGGGAGTAACCGGTGTATCTAGAACAATAAAGTATGATCATAGAAAAGATAAAAGCTATCTTTGCTATACCGTTTTCTGGGTTAAAGACCGCAAGTCACGCAATAAGACCTTTCAGGTTGGTAATGTTGAAACTGTAACGGCTGATGATGAGTTGCACGCGTTTAGAACAGCAAAATTGTTTAGAAGTTGTTATGAGCATGCAATTGATCATGATTTACAGTTTGATGATACTAAATTTGTTGGCTGGAAAAAATTACGCTTGTATGAAAACTCAGAATTAAATGCAGTTGCGGCATAATTTGAGTAGTCAGTTATTTGATGGCGGGGTGTAGTATCAGAACTACAGCCGAGTAGAAAATGCTAAGGGCTATGTTTTTTTAGAGCGCTAGCCCCTAAGTGCTATTTTTTTATTTTAAGCAGCATATGCAACTGATGACTGCTGGTAAGGTTCTTAAGCAGGGAAAAATGCTTATTTAGATTCTTTTATATAATCTAGCCATTGCATAGCTGTCTTTTTGTGTTTGCTGAATTGTGCTGCCTTTGAAAAGGCACGTTTGGCATTGCTCAAATTATTTTGTTCGTAATAGCTCATGCCTAAGAGTAAATAAGTCGCCCCAGCATTTTTTAAACCGCCTTTACTAATCGCTTTATTTAAAGCAGTAATCGCGGCTGTCCATTTTTCCTGCGCCACATAGATCTGCCCTAGTTGTTGATATAAATGTCCTTTATCATTAAGCTGTGAGGCAGTTTCTAATGCTTTAATGGCGTATTCAAATTCCTTGGCTGTTCTCCATGCTTGCGCTAAAGACTCCCAATTCTTTGAGTTACTTTTAATTCTTTTCTGGTCAATTTCTAGTGCCAATAATTTTGCGGCATTATAAGGTGTGCCAACATATAGAAACAGGTTAGCCAGTGCCAGAATATCTTTTTCGTTAGATATAAATCCTTTTTTATAGGCAAGGTGTTTAACAGAAACTGCCTTTTGGTATTGTTTTGTCTGCTGATAAATAGAAGCTAGTTGACCCCAGTAATCTTTTTTGTCGGGATAAAGCCGAATTAAAGTGGTTAAAATTTTTGCCGCCGCAGGATAATTCTCCAACTCATAATATAAGGCCAGGTTTAATTGGTACCATGACTCTTCGGGCTTTTTTGCCGTTTTAATCGCTTTTTTAATATAGGGTAAGGCTTTGCGATATTTTTTTAGCTGAGCATAAGCATTGGCAACTAACACGTTTATTTGAGGGTCAGCTGTCGAATTTTTAGCTAGCCATGGTTCTAGTGTTTGAATTGCTTGACTGTATTGTTCTGTTGCCATGTAAAGCTGCCCCAGGCTTAAAATGGCTTGTTGCATTTGGGCTTTAGGCAAGACACCTAAGTTAATGGCTTTAGATAAAGTTGCAGCAGACTTTTTATATTGAGCCTTTAAAGCATAAACAGATGATAAGCTACGTAATACCGTGGCTTGTTCGTAGCTTTTATCTTTAACATCGGCAAGAATAGCTTGTAACTTTTGTTCTGCTTTTGGATAGGATTTTTTTGCAATGAGTTTTTCTGTTTGGGTTAGTTTTTTATATAACCAAGGGGATATTTTTGGGGTTTTATCCTCGTCAGTTGCATAAGCAGGTGATAAAACAAATAAACATAAAGCGAGAGCCAATAAACGCATCAT
Source organism: Methylomarinum sp. (assembly GCA_030641565.1). Taxonomy (GTDB): domain Bacteria; phylum Pseudomonadota; class Gammaproteobacteria; order Methylococcales; family Methylomonadaceae; genus QPIN01. The sequence goes on along the minus strand of DAOWHF010000358.1, from coordinate 6,002 downwards.
TTTGATAATTTAAATTGTAGTGTTTGTATCGCACGTTGCTCAAAAGCTTCGCCACCTATAATTTTGGCTTTAAACTTCCAGCGTTTAATGGCTTGTAATGCCGCTCTATCAAATATTTTACTGGGGTGGGCATCTACCACTACAGGGTTCTTTACAGTGCCTTGTTCAGTGATAGTGAATTCAACTTTAACCCAGCCTTCAATATGTCTGTTTGCCGCCCGCATAGGGTACCGAGGTGGAATACGAAGCAAAGGGATGACATTGGTGCTTATTTCCCCTGCATTCATTTGTAAGCCCCCAAGCAAAGAACCGCTAAATCTGTCCGTTTGCAATGGGATGTCTAAGTTAGGCATATCCATTTTAGGTGCAGTAGTTTGAGTGACCTGTACTTGCTGCATTTGCATTTTTGGAGGTGGCGGACGCTTTTCGGGTGGAGGTTCATCCGGGACTTCACGGTTTTTAGTCTGAAGTTTGGTCTCACGCTTTAAGCGTACAAATTCAGTCATCTGCAAGTTGTCGGTCTTATTAAAGCCTTGCTGGTTGTTGCTGATCATAGCTTGCATTAGCCAAAATAAAGCTAATGAAATAATAATGCCGGAAATGGCTGAAATAGAAAGCGTCTTCACTTTGATTCTGTTTCGGTAGCAATGGAGGCGTTCATAATGCCAGCCAAACGAATTTGATCCATTACTTGAGTCAAAACTTTGACCTTGGTTTCTTTGTCAGCTGCAATGACAACAGAGCCTAAGGGTTGTTCTGCATGTAAACGGGCAACATTAGCCCTGACTGCGCGGATATCAACTAATCTTTTGTCAATCCATACATCGCCATTGGGTTTGATAGAGACAATGATATTACCCTGTTCCTTGCGAGTCGCTGTTTGTGCGGTTGGACGATTAACATCTATGCCCGATTCTTTGACGAAAGAGGTGGTGACAATAAAGAAAATCAACATAATAAACACGATGTCTAGCATCGGTGTCATATCAATATCGGCTGTTTGTTCGCTACTAGAACGATTAGATCTGCGACTCATAATATTAGTGATATTGTAGTAAATCAGTTAAATGGTGGGTTTCTTCGCTGACGCGTTGTTCAATCAGTTTGCTAAAATAAAGCCCCGCGATGGCAATGACCATGCCGGCCATAGTCGGGATAGTTGCTTGAGAGACACCAGAAGCCATTGCCCTGGCGTTGCCAGTGCCTGTTACGGCCATCACATCGAAGACATGGATCATGCCTGTTACCGTGCCGAGCAGTCCTAATAAAGGACATAAGGCAACCAGCATTTTAATCGCAGGTACGGTTTTCTCCATGCTGATTTTAGCTTCAGAAATAATGCATTCTCGAATAAATAAAGCCCGTTGAGAGTTTTTATCTGTACGGTTTTCCCAGTCTTGTAGCCACTGGCTTTGTTGGGCTGGGTAGCTCTGTCTAAAATACAGTAGTCTTTCCACAATTAATGCCCAAAGACAAATAGAAACCCATAGGATAATCCACAGGACATCACCGCCAGTATGTAAAAATTGCTGTAGTGAATCAAACAAATTCATCATTATTTTTCTATGCGGCGGCTAATTAATCCCGCTGTTTGTTCATCCAGTATCTGAACTAACATGCGGCTACGAGAGGCAACCAGGCTATGTAAAAACAATAATGGGATGGCGACACATAATCCCAACATAGTTGTCACTAAGGCTTGAGAAATACCGCTGGCCATTAATTTTGGGTCACCCGTGCCAAATAAACTGATAGATTGGAATGTCGCAATCATACCTGTCACCGTACCTAATAGACCTAGTAGTGGTGCAACAGCAGCTAATAACTTAATCATTGGTAGGCCTTTTTCGAGTAATGGAACTTCTCGGGTAATCGCTTCATCCAAAATTAACTCTAAATTTTCAGTATCCTCTGACTGCTTTTGTTCGGCAGCAATAAAAACACGACCTAGAGGGTTATCTGTTAAAGCAGCTGATGAACTTATTTGTGCGGTCATTTTTTGACCGGTGAGGGTTAAACTAATTAGTCTGATAATGGCATAAATAAAGCCAACAGCACCCATGATTAAAATAATGTAACCGATAAAGCCACCTTGCTGAACTCGTTCAACAGTGTCAGGGGCTTGAATAAGCATACTGAGAATGACGCCTCTAGTCGGGTCTATGCCTACAGTAACAGGTGCGGACGGGGTATTAAATAGATCTTCAGCAAGGCTTAGATATTGACTGTCAGGTTGCCTGCCCAAGCGGTTTAAGCGAGCGGTGTCCGGTAAAAACTCTAAATATTTACCATTAGCCAGGGCGTTAAATTTACCTATTCTAATGACTTTGGCGTCTTGCAATGCGCCAGAAACTTGAATCTTACTGTCAAAATAAACCACCTTGCCTGATTCAGTCATCTCCTGTTGCAAGGTAAACCATAAGGTTTCAAGTTGCTCTATGGTGGGTAATGCTTTGCTATTGGCGATGCTGTTTAATTTTTCTGCACGATTAGGGAATTGTGCGGAGATTAATGACTGGCTTAAATCTGCTTGTAAATCCCCCGCTGCTTGCCTAGCAACACCAAATAATTCGCCAAGCACACCGCTGCGGTTTTTTAAATCCGTTTCTAGCTTACTCAGTACTTCTTCGTTGTCATCTAAATGCGCTTTTAATTGGCGACTTAAGCGTTCTTGTTTGGCTAATGAAGCAAGTGCGGCATTTAATAGTTGTTGTTGCTGATTTTTTTTTGCTAGAAATTGAGCTTCTCTAGTTTTGTTAATTCTGGCCTCAAGGCCTTGAGTCTTTTTTACGTCTCTTAATAATTGGTCTAAACCAAGATGTTCAGCAAAAGCGTTTTGTGTGCCAAAGCAAAGCAGGCAAATAAAGATAAGGTTTCTCATTGTCCTGCCTCCGCAGTAGGAATGGGTAAGGCCAATAAGTCAGGTGCGGTTTCTTTGCGAGCAATACGTAGGCCATTGCGAATGGCGTTGCGGTGATCGTTGGATAAAATCTGCCATTGCTTTTGTTCTTTATTCCAGTAGCCGCTTTCACTGCCATCAAATCGCTGGTAATACAATGCAACACGACCCAATCGCAAAAAATCGACCGAACTGGTCACGCCATCTAGTGTCAAATCTGCACGGTAGGCTTCTATGGTGTTTCCATAATCATTTTCAACTTGATACGCTTCTAAAATACGACGAAACTTCTCAGCATTAGTGACATCTGCTCTGATAATCATCTGTTTAAGGGTGCTTAATCGTTGATTTCTTTCTTCAGGTAGAAAGGGTAGATCTAATGCTATAAATTGTTCCAGGCTATCAAGCATACGTAAGATTAAAGGTACAATTTCACGCTGGGTTGTTTCTATATCTTTTAGCTGCTGCTCTAAAGATGTCTTTTCTTGCTCTTGAGATGCAAGTAAGTCTTTTAAGTGGGCGTTATAGGTAGTTAATGTTTCTGTTTGGTGGCTGGCTGAACGATACTGTTCTAGCATCTTTCGTGTTTTATCGCTTAGGCCATCAATTTTATTTTGAGATTGAATTGCCGCATTATTGGTGGCTGTTTCAATATTAATCGCATCATGTAAGTGCTCAGAATAAACTGGCAATGCAGTTAAGCCAAGCGCGACCAAGATGAGGTGCTGAATAGGTTTAAGGGAAAGCGTCATATATCTTCCTGATAACAAGGTGATGGTGCGTTTAATTTAAGAAGTTGGGCTTTGCGTGACTAACCATTCTGTAAGCGCTTGTTCTTTTATAACGCCCAGATGTTTAATCATTTTATTGTTTTTGTCAAAAAAATAAGTGAGGGGTAATTCCCCTCGCCAGCTTTTATCAATATCAAAATATACACGTTCTACATAATGATCTGCAAATACCCATTTTTGAACATTGGGCAGATTTTTTGAAGTTAATATTTGTTCAACGGTTTCTTTTTTTAGAAAAGGGTCTGTGGTAACCGAAACAATGCTTATATTAGGGTAAGATTTTAATAATTGGCCAAATAATGATAATTCTTTCATGCAAAAAGCACAGGATTCAGACCAAAAGGTAATAATGTAAGGCTGGTTTATATGTTCTTTTTGTATCTGATTAAATGAGCCTTTGATAAATGGTTTGATTTCTGTCTCATTTGCAAAAGCAATATTGCTAATAGCTAAGCTGATTAAAAGGATAATTTTTCTAATGCTTAGGCTGGATAAATCAGAATATTTCATATTTTTTTGATTTGAATTGAATGTACGTTAAAAACCATCATATAGCGAATATCATCAGTATACTTTGGTTAAATTGCATCAATAGGAATATTAGGTAACACTCAAACTACTAAAACAGTTAAAATAACTGATTTTATAAAATAGTCAATAAGCGTTTGTCAGTAAATACCATGCAAAGTAAATTTAATATCGATGACTTAAGGATTTGCGAGACCAAAGAGGTTGTTGCACCCGATCAGGTTCATGAAGAAATCCCTGTGACTGAAGCCGCTGTAAAAACAATTTTGCAGGCGCGGGAAGATATTCATAAAGTATTAACAGGTGAGGATGATCGATTGGTGGTTATCGTTGGTCCCTGTTCTATTCATGACACCAAAGCAGCACATGAATATGCCAGCTTATTGAAAGCCGTTAAAGAAGAGTTTAAACAAGAATTAATTATCGTAATGCGGGTGTATTTTGAAAAGCCACGTACAACGGTAGGCTGGAAAGGTCTGATTAATGACCCTGACATTAACTCAAGTTTTAATATCAATAAGGGGCTTCGAATCGCCAGGCAGTTACTTTTGGATTTAAACGATCTAGGAGTGCCTGCGGCAACCGAATACCTTGATCTGATTACACCTCAATACCTTTCAGACTTAATTTCATGGGGCGCTATTGGTGCCAGAACCACTGAGAGTCAAGTACATAGAGAATTGGCGTCAGGTTTGTCTTGTCCTGTTGGCTTTAAAAATGCGACCGATGGCGGCATTAAAATTGCGATAGACGCGATTAATTCGGCAATGAGTCCTCATCACTTTTTGTCAGTAACTAAAGAAGGCCGTTCAGCTATTTTTTCTACTACGGGCAATAAAGACGCACATATTATTCTGCGTGGGGGGAATGATGAACCAAATTATGATGCTGTGAATGTCGAGAAAGTTGCTGAAGGACTTGAGGAAGCCGCTCTGCCAAGCAATATTATGATTGACTTTAGTCATGCCAATAGCTTGAAGCAATGTCAGCGTCAAATGGTGGTGGCAGAAGATGTTGCTGAACAAATTGCGCGTGGTGATCAAAGAATTATGGGCGCAATGGTTGAAAGTCATTTAAAAGCCGGTCGCCAGGATACTGTTGAAGGGCAAGAGTTAACTTATGGGCAAAGTATTACAGATGCTTGCTTAGGCTGGGATGATACGGTCGAACTTCTTAAAGGCTTGGCTGAGGCGGTACAAAAACGTCGAACAGTACAAAATTAATCTGGAAATAAATATCATGAAAATAAGTGTAAATGGCGATACGCGTGAGTATGCGGAAGGAACGGCAGTTGCAGATGTTGTGGCTGATCTGGATTTAACTGGAAAGCGTATTGCAATAGAGTTGAATAAAGAAATTTTACCTTTTGATCAATATGCGACACAACAAATACACAGTAATGACCAGCTAGAAATCGTACAGGCGATTGGTGGTGGGCAGGATGATTTCTTTACTGTAGCAGGGCAACAGTTTTCTTCTCGTTTATTGGTGGGTACTGGTAAATATAAAGATATGGAAGAAACGCGTGCTGCAATTGAGGCCAGTGCGGCTGAAATTGTAACCGTTGCCATACGTCGTACCAATATAGGTCAAAATAAGGGTGAGCCTAATTTATTAGATGTTATTTCACCTGATAAATATACTATCTTGCCAAATACAGCAGGTTGTTACACAGCAGATGAAGCGGTAAGAACCTGTCGTTTAGGCAGAGAGTTGCTTGGCGGACATAAGTTGGTGAAGCTAGAGGTATTGGCTGATCAAAAAACATTATTCCCTGATGTTGC
>DAOWHF010000106.1:0-3305 GCA_030641565.1 Methylomarinum sp. | reverse complement strand
TGGTTAATTCTGCACATAAAAAACAGGCATTAGTCACTGTTGCTGCTGATTTACTCAGCCTGGTTTTACTGAAACCACCCGCTGATTTTAATGTCGATATTGTGGTTGGTAATTCTCAACGCTTTGGTGTCCCTATGGGATACGGTGGTCCTCATGCCGCTTTTTTTGCCACCAAAGATGCTTATAAACGTTCCGTGCCCGGTCGTATCATCGGCGTCTCTAAAGATAATCAAGGACAAATTGCTTACCGTATGGCGCTGCAAACTCGCGAGCAACATATTCGTAGAGATAAAGCGACCAGTAATATCTGCACTTCTCAAGTTTTACTCGCTGTTATTGCCGGGTTTTATGCTATTTACCACGGATCCAATGGTTTAAAATTAATAGCCAGCCGAGTTCACCGTTATACCCAAATACTGGTAGCAGGACTTAAACAACTCGGTTATCAAATCCCCAGTGAAAGCTATTTTGATACCTTTATCATCCATATTCCCCGCAGAGCAAAACGTCTGGCAAGTCGGGCTCAGGAGGAAGAAATCAATTTTCGTATCATTGATGCAGACACTTTAGGTATTTCTTTAGATGAGACGACCAACCGACAAACGCTGAGAAAAATATGGCGACTATTTGCAGCATCTACCGTTGATATTCCTGACATTACATTAATGGACAACAATCTGGAAGAATGTATAGCCGATACTTTATTACGCTCAGATCAGATTCTTCAGCATCCCGTCTTTGTAAAATATCATTCCGAAACAGAAATGATGCGTTATATGCGTCGTTTAGCCAGAAAAGATATCGCTTTAGATCGTAGCATGATTCCATTAGGTTCTTGTACTATGAAACTGAATGCGGCAACAGAAATGCAGGCGATTTCTTATTTTGAATTCAGCAACATGCATCCCTTTGCTCCGTTATACCAAACACTAGGCTATCAACAACTCTTTGACGAACTAGAGGATATGCTCTGTGACCTTACCGGTTTCGATGCTTTTTCCTTTCAACCTAATGCAGGTTCTCAGGGAGAATATACCGGCTTATTAGTGATTGCTAAATACCATGCAGTTCGTAATGAAGCACACAGAAATATTTGCTTAATCCCTGCTTCTGCGCATGGTACTAACCCTGCCAGCGCAGTAATGGCTGGTTTTAAAGTCGTTGTTTTGGCATGTGATGAAAACGGCAATATTAGCCTCGACGACCTAAACGACAAAGTAACTCAATACCAGAAAACTTTAGGCGCATTAATGATCACCTACCCTTCAACTCATGGTGTGTTTGAGGAAGCTTTCAGGGAAATATGCGATATTATTCATCAACATGGAGGCCAGGTTTATCTGGATGGTGCCAATTTTAATGCCTTAGTCGGCTTAAGTCGCCCAGGAAAAATCGGTGCCGATGTTGCTCATCTTAATTTACATAAAACCTTTGCTATTCCCCATGGCGGTGGCGGCCCAGGTGCTGGCCCGGTTGGTGTGGTACAACATTTGGCACCTTATCTGCCAGACCACCCTGTGGTTAAAGGCGTAAACCCAGCCAAATCAGATCATGGAACAGTAGGTGCTGTGTCTGCCACGCCCTGGGGTTCAGCCAGTATTCTGACAATTTCATGGGCTTATATCGCCATGATGGGGGCATCAGGTCTAAAACAAGCGACCTTACATGCTATTTTAAATGCAAATTATATCGCTCAAAAACTTGCCCCTCATTATCCCATTTTATTTACCGGTAAAAATGATCGTGTTGCTCATGAATGTATTATTGACTGCCGAGCATTTAAAAAATCATGCAATATAACGGTAGATGATATTGCCAAACGCTTAATCGATTATGGGTTTCATGCGCCTACCATGTCATTTCCAGTCGCAGATACCCTAATGATTGAACCCACTGAAAGTGAAAATAAAGCAGAAATTGATCGTTTTTGTGATGCTTTAATTGCTATACGGCAAGAAATCAGAGAAATTGAATCAGGCAAAGCAGATACTAAAAATAATGTACTTCATAATGCTCCCCATACTCACCACATGCTAATAGATGAAGAATGGAATCTGCCTTATTCCAAGCAACAAGCCTTTTTTCCTGACGATCATCAACATGATGATAAATACTGGCCACCTATTGGGCGCATTGATAATGTGTATGGAGACAGACATTTGTTTTGTAGCTGCCCAGCTATTTCAGACTATGAATAAAACTAACAACTGTCCCCGAGTTCCCAACCCATAAAATATATCTATACCCTATTGATTTTAAATATAAATTTATTAACTTAATGGCAGTATTTATAAACCATGCATAATACAGGATACTTAATTTTACCTTTAACACAAAAAACGACATGGAAGAGCTTATACAGATTATTCAGGCTAACATCCAGTATGCCCATTTTATTATTTTTGGTGCCTTACTATTAGCTGGCTTAAATATACCCGTTTCTGAAGATGCCATGCTATTCATTTCAGCTATTTTAGCGAGTAATCACCCGGAATATTTAGCACATTTGTTTATAGGCGTATATTTGGGTGCTTATTTCTCTGATTTAATCTGTTACAGCTTAGGTAGAATCGTCGGGCCAAAGTTATTTGAAATACGTTTTTTTGCCAATATGGTACCACCAGAAAGAATCACTAAAATTTCTGCCTATTATCAAAAATATGGCGTAGTAACTTTAATCTTAGGCAGATTCATTCCGTTTGGCTTCAGAAATGCTCTGTTTTTAACCGCTGGGCTGGGAAAAATGAATTTTATAAAATTCGCTTTATCCGACTTGCTAGCTTGTACAATCTCAAGCATTAGCTTCTTTAGTCTATATTATTACTATGGAGAGAGCGTCATTACCTATATCAAACAAGGTAATATTGTGTTTTTTTCGCTGGCGTTAGTTTTGCTTGGCGTTTTTTGGTATCGAAAAAAACATTCCTCTTAACCGTTATAGCGATCAGTTTACTCTTTCAACAATAGATTTCTTTTCTGCTAATGGCTCTCACTGGGGAAAATAACCATTAAATAACTTGCTGTGTTCAGCGTCAGGTCTACGCATGACGATGTACTTTTTTCAGCAAGATGAACTACGCATTAGAAGAATAAAGGCAAGTTGATTGCCAAGTTATAAAACCTTGATAGCTACCTAGGTTTACTTTCTTTCTGCTATTTCAAGTTGGCTGGTCGAGTAGACGGGCTCTCCCGATAAGCTAGTCAATGATTCGATAATACTTTTATGTACACCTCGCTACACGTAGCTACCGTGTGATTCCTAATCATGACTATTCTCATCAGTTGTTTACCACGCCCCTCACAGA
>DAOWHF010000077.1:0-4740 GCA_030641565.1 Methylomarinum sp. | reverse complement strand
TTGATACAGACTGACCCCAACACTGATTGTTAGCGCATTGCCTTGAAAACGTTGGCTGAGAATTTTGCCTTTACGTTCAATTTCTAGTCTTATACGTTCAGCATAACTTTGCGCACCTTGTTGATTAGTGTTACTGAGAATAAAGACAAACTCTTCACCACCATAACGGCCAATAAAATCACTAGGCCGTGTCAGTGCACGCATAATTTGAGCAACTATTTTTAATGCATCATCGCCTGCTTGATGGCCACAAGTATCATTAAATTTCTTAAAGAAATCGATATCAACAAACCCTACAGCTGTTTGGCTTAGTTGATCTTGACTTAATTGAAATGTTTTAGTCAGATATTCAGTGACCATACGTTTATTCATCAAACCCGTTAAGTCGTCAACTTCAGCTTTCTTTTTTTCTAGTTCAAAGCGCTTTGCATTTGCTAATGCGACACCTAATTCATGAACAATAGGTGTGATTTCTTCGATACATTGTTGGGTGATAGGTAGTCGATTGTTACAGTTATCAGCATAAAACAGTGCAACTAACCGGTTATGGCATAAGACAGGCACAATCAAAAACTCTTCAACTCCAAACTGAGTCAAAATGGTTTTATTTGTTTCAATTGAACTATTAACAATCATGGCTTTACGCTTACGCAAACTATCTAAAATAGTTCTAGGTAGGGTCTCAATTTTGATATTGAAATGCAGTAAAGAGGAACTATTAAATGATTCTGGCCAACTATGCGAGGATATTAAGGTGCGCTGCTTAGGGTCAATATTCAACATAATTAAGCGTTCAAAATTAAAATCACTTTGAATGGCGGCTAAGGTCCAAGGGACAATTTCGTTAGGATCAAGGCTTTTATGCGGGCTAGTTAAGCTGTTTATATATATATTACGGGCGGCATGCTCAGGCCTATTATGCTGCTGATTAAAATTGCTCAGCAACATAGTGGTTTCTACTAATGAGGCACGTAATTTATACTGGCTTGGAAATTGTATACCATAAAATTCACGTGTATCTTGCATCTCTTGGTCGACATGCTTTAGTAATGCTTCCAGATCTAATTTTTCAAGGTCTAGGTTTTTGGATACTTCGGGATCTAATTCGGGTAAGGTGTGTTCAGAGGTTGAGCCTATGCCTTGCATCCAGGCAATGTAGTTGGCAAAGCTAATAATAGCAATATCACTTGCGTAGATTGCAAATGGCGAGTTGCCCTCAGGCATTTGATGATGACAATAAACGACAGCGCTAATTTGCTCAGGAATATCCCATTGCTGGCAGAAAACATAGCCCATTTCAGCATGATTTAAGCCAAAAAAATCATGCTGACTGAGGAGTGTTGATTGCTTGTCATTTTTACACGCAAGAATGAAGTTGCTGTAACTGATTTTGCCGTGAGATTCTAAGACTATTTTGCCGATATCGTGCAATAAGCCCGCGGTATAAATTAAGTCAGGGTCTTTATGTTTAAGGGCAGTTGCAATTGCTCGACTTAGCGAAGCGACAAATAAACAGTGTTGCCAGAAAAAAAGTTGGTCAAATTCACCCTTGGCGTTATGGTTTATTAGTTTTTTGTAAAATAATTGATTTAACGTCATTTGACGTACTGCGGAAAATCCAAGTATATTCACCGCGCGTTTAATCGAGGTTATTTTGTGCGCTAGTGCGAATGCGGCAGAATTAACATTACGCAGTACTTTTGCGGCTAAGACGGGCTCTGTCTCAATGATCAGAGATAAGTCAGTTACACTAGTATTTTCATCATTCGTTAAGCGTAACAATTTAAGTGCTACGGCAGGAATAACTTTGAGACTATCGACTTTATGCTTCAGTATGGCGTCAGCAGCTTGAGCTAAAGTTAGTGTCGGGTGAATGTTATCGGTCATGCGAGTGTTTGAATTATTAATTCCTAACTTACAGTTCCTTAAGTCTAGCCGATAATTTTCAGTTAGCCCATTGAGAACATTGAGGAATAGGCAATTAATTATATAAGTGCCTGGTCGAGTGTGAGTCAGTACAATTAATTTTAGTCAGCAGACCCTATTCCATTATCGCTTAGCCATTTCATCCTTAGATAAAGCCGTTCGACTTTTTGCCTTGCCCACGGGGTTTTACGCAAAAACTTTAAGCTGGAATTAATGCTTGGGTTACTCTTAAAGCACTTTATATCTATTCGCTTAGCTAGCTCTTCCCAGCCATAATGCTCCATTAGTTCAGTGACAATCATCTTTAGCGTCACTCCATGCATAGGGTCTTGGTTGCGCTCTTTACTTTCTTGATCCGAGGTCATGACTATGTCTCTTGATTACTTGTCATCATTTTTCGGCTCAGCTTTTTTAACTCTAATTTTACTGCCATCAATGTCTTTGCCATTAAGCCCCTGCATTGCAGCTTTAGCATTGCCAACCTTAGGCATATCAACAAAGCCAAAACCTTTAGATTCACCTGTTACTTTATCTAAAACTAAAGTACAGGATTGCACTACGCCATAACCTTCAAACAAGTCTTTAAGTGCATTTTCTGAGAGCGTGCGTGGAAGGTTTCTTACTAATAATTTCATTTGTTATCTCTATTTTATAACGGAAGTGAGCCTTTATCTGGCGAGGCTGAAGCCTCACTTCATTGTTGTTTAAATCACTCAAATTTTAAGTGAATAATTAATGCTGTTCGTCACTACTATAGCCATCTATTTCAATATCATGCGCTATGCCATGTAATGAACTAATGACCAATACACCCGCTATAATCAATGTAATTTGATGCAATGAGGTTTTGATATCTGTTTTTTTATGTAATGACGGAATTAAATCTGCCACTGCAATATAAATAAAACTTGATGATGCCAAAGCTAAGAAATAAGGTAAGACATTATGTAAGTCTTCCAGACTGTAGTAAGCGAGCACGCCACCGATCACTGTAGTGAAACTGGCTAGTACATTATAAAACAAGGCTTTTGATTTGCTATAGCCACTTTGTAACAGAATGGCAAAGTCACCTACTTCTTGTGGAATTTCATGCGCTGCTACCGCTAAACTGGTGACGATTCCTAATTTAACATCGGTTAAAAATGCAGCTGCAATCAAAACACCATCAACAAAGTTGTGGATACCATCACCAATAATAATTAAAGTACCGGCTGATTTATGTCCGTGATTATGCCCATGATCATGATCATCGTTATGCGCTTCACAAGAACCAGAATGACAATGTCGCCAAATCAACAATTTTTCCAATATGAAAAAGCCTAAAATGCCCGCTAAAATTGTACCGGATAAGACTTGAAACTGTTCTGGGTTAACTTCTTCAAAAGCATGAGGAATTAGCCCCCAGAAAGCAACCGCTAATAATGCACCAATAGCAAAACTAATACCGTGCGGTAAAATTTGATTCCTTTGTTTTTCAGGCAGTAACAAGAATACACCTGCCGCTAAAACACTTAGAATTCCGCCAATTGCTGTAAAAATGATAATTAATATCAATAAGTCCAAAGTCAATCTCTCCAGATGAGTGTGGCCATACGGCCTGTTTCGCCATCACGACGATATGAATAAAATCGATTGTTATCCGTTACGGTACAAAAATCACCACCGTAAACCTGAGTAACCCCGATTGATGTGAGCTCTATTTTTGCTAACTGATAAATATCAGCTAGATATTTATCTTGCTGTTTTTGTTTAAAGCCCGTAGCAAATGCGCTTGATTTATTCACAAATAAATCTCTCACCTCTGCGCCGACTTCAAAACAATCTGGCCCAATTGCAGGGCCTAACCATGCAATAAGCTCTGTTGTTTCTAATGCGGCTACCGTGTTGGCAATGATACCGGCTAATAATCCTCGCCAGCCTGCATGAATGGCTGCTACTCGAGAGCCATCTTTACTGGCTAATAAAACAGGTAAACAATCGGCTGTTAATACAGCACACACCGTATTCTCTCGGTCCGTATAACTGGCATCCGCCTGTACTTGCTGAGTCAATTGATCAGCCTTAACCACTTTATCGCTGTGTATTTGCTCAAGCCAAACAGGGGCTGCTGGCAAATTAAGCATATCCGATATGATTTTACGATTACCCTGTACGGTTTCTTCCCTGTCATTAACATGTAGTGCTGGGTTTAAACTACTAAAAGCTCCTTGACTTAATCCACCTGAACGCAAAGTCACCGCTGCATGAATATTCCCTGCAACCGGCCAGTCTGGTTTAATCCAGGTCTTTGTCATTGTCTTCGATTGCTTTAATCAGAATTTCCATGTCTTCTGGCATAGGCAATTCCCATTCGCAATATTCATCAGTCTCTGGATGCTGTAAACCTAATTTGGTTGCATGCAAAGCTTGTCGTTTAAAGTTTCTTAAAATCTCTTCAAGATGTTCACTGCAATTCGCCAGCATTTGAAAGCGTCCACCATATGACTGATCACCTACCAGCGGGTATTTAATATACGCCATGTGAACTCTAATTTGATGTGTTCGTCCTGTTTCCAGTTTCACTCTGACTAGCGTATGACGCTTTAAGCGTTTTTCTAAACGATAATGTGTGACGGCATGCTTACCATCATCTCTAACAACATGTCGTTTACGATCATTTGGATGACGTCCTAACGGCGCATCAACAGTTCCACCTGCCGTCATCCAGCCTTTAACTAATGCCAGATATTCACGAGTGATAGTCCGTTCTTGCAACTGTTTAGATAAGCTATTGTGTGCCTTTAATGTTTTAGCGACCATCAACAAGCCACTGGT
>DAOWHF010000105.1:0-3452 GCA_030641565.1 Methylomarinum sp. | reverse complement strand
TCCAGAAAAAAACTTTTGCCCTGTTAACTTACCTGTTTCTGCTATTTTATTTGATGGCTTACTTGTTGGCTTAGTGACTGGCTTAGTTGGTGTGGGTGGTGGTTTTCTATTAGTCCCCGCTTTAACTATTTTAGCAAAACTACCCATTCAAGCCGCCGTAGGTTCATTACTGTTTATCATCGTATTGCAATCTGCCGCCGCTTTAGCCGGACACTCCAATCACATGGCAGTTAACCTTGAGCTAACGACTTTAGTAACGACTTGCGCCATTATAGGCAGCTTTATTGGCTCAAACCTTTCTAATAAAATAAATGCGACCTATTTAAAGAAAGGATTTGGTGTCTTTGTATTTTGTCTTGGCAGCTTTTTACTTTATCGTGAATTAACGTCACCACTAATCGCTCAGATCAAACAACTGATCATAGAGCAGCAAGAGTTTCTTAAAGGTGCACTGACAATTGTGACTACATTGCTGTTTTATCGCTTATGGTCGTGGTTACATGGAATGAAACCAAAGAGTTAAAGATGGGCATGAGTGGAAGCTTTGCCCATCGTATACTGATCCCAATAACTACTACCTCTAATCGGTTACTAAAAAAAACAGGGAAAGAAAAACATTGATTGTAGCCCGTATGGAGCATCACGTAATATGGGAATAAACGTGCAATTCATCCTGTATTCCGCAATGCTCCATACAGGCTACATCTCACTTTTTTGATATAAAAATATATTGGGATTGGTATTACATACCCCCTTTATTAAACCAAGTGCCCCCACAAGTCATAATTGTCAGCTTCTTCTAATTTCACCTGAACAAAATCACCGACTTTTAAGTGTGTAGCTCCATCTATAAAGACTTGGCCGTCAATTTCAGGGGCATCCGCTTTACTACGCGCTACAGCCCCCTCCTCAACCACTTCATCAATAAGCACCGTTTCTATTGTGCCTACACGTCGCTGTAATCTTGCCGCACTAATTTCTGCTTGATGCGCCATAAATCGCTGTAAACGATCTTGCTTAACTTCTTCTGGCACTGAATCAGGTAATTCATTCGCCGCAGCACCTTTAACCGGAGAATATGCAAAACAACCAACCCTATCCATCTGAGCATCCGTTAAAAATTGCAACAATTCTTCAAATTCAGCCTCGGTTTCACCAGGAAAACCAACGATAAAGGTACTACGCAAGGTAATATCAGGACAAATTTCTCGCCAGGCGCGTATGCGTTCCAAATTATTTTCTGAAGCAGCTGGTCTTTTCATCAACTTAAGAATGCGACTATTAGCATGCTGAAAAGGAATATCTAAATAAGGTAATATTTTACCCTCTGCCATTAGAGGAATAACATCATCCACATGGGGATAAGGATAAACATAATGCATTCTGACCCAAATACCTAAATCACCCAGAGCTTTAGCTAAATCATAAAAACGAGTACTAAGTGTTTGCCCATTCCAATCCCTAGATTGATATTTTAAATCCAGCCCATAAGCACTAGTGTCTTGTGAAACTACCAATAACTCCTTAACACCTGCTTTGGCTAAATTCTCGGCTTCAAGCAACACATCATCAATCGGCCGACTGACTAAATCCCCGCGCATAGAAGGAATAATACAAAAGGTACAACGGTGATTACAGCCTTCTGATATTTTTAAATAGGCGTAATGATCAGGGGTTAACTTAATCCCTTGAGGCGGCACCAAATCGGTAAACGGATTATGCTTAGGCGGTAAATGCTCATGTACCGCTGCCACCACCTCATCGGAGGCATGCGCACCCGTAATACTTAATACCTGTGGATGACGCTCTCTAATTTCTTCTTCTCTAGCCCCTAAACAGCCAGTCACAATAACCTTACCGTTCTCAGCCAAGGCTTCACCAATACTATCTAATGACTCTTCTACTGCGGCATCTATAAAACCGCAGGTATTAACGATCACAAGATCAGCATCTTGATAAGTGGGGGATACTTGATAACCTTCTGTACGCAACTTGGTAATAATTTGTTCACTATCTACCAAGGCTTTAGGACAACCTAGACTTATAAATCCAACACGAGGATCACTCATTACAATGTCTCAAACTCAATTTTAAAATAAGCGCTAGTTTATCAAAGACTTTGTATTAAAAAGATTAATTTTTTTTATTTAATGCTATTAAGCAATCTAAGGTGCATTAGCCAAAATAATTGCTCGCTTGGGAGCAGGCAAACCTTCACAGGTTAATTCGGGGTTATCTTGATCAAGAAATTCAGCTAATGAATGGAACTGCATCCATTCCGTTGCTCGTTGCTCTTCTATTGTGGTAGTGCTGACATCAATCACTCGACAGTTTTTAAAGCCACAACGTTTCATCCAGCTAATTAATGTCTCACAGCTGGGCAAGAACCAAACATTGCGCATTTTGGCATAACGTCCCTCAGGCATTAAAACTTCGCCATCCTTGCCGTCGACAACCAATGTTTCCAAGACCAGTTCACCACCCGATTGCAAGCAGTCTTTCAATTCCAGCAAATGATCAATCGGTGAGCGTCTATGGTATAAAACGCCCATAGAAAAAACCGTATCAAAAGCTTTAGTCTCAGCAGGTATTTGCTCTAAAGTCATCGGCAACACATAAACAGGTGTTTCTCCCATTAGCTTCCGGATTACCTGAAACTGCAACACATTTAATAATAATGGATCAACACCCACCACCATTTTTGCACCTGAACCCAACATGCGCCAACAGTGATAACCATTACCACACCCGACATCAAGCACTAATCGTTTATCTAATGGTGCAATATGCTCTTTAAGCCGATCCCATTTCCAGTCTGATCGCCATTCAGTATCAATATTAATACCAAACACGTCATAAGGCCCCTTTCGCCAAGGGTGAAACATCTTTAACTGCTCTAAAAGCATTGCACGACTAAGCTCATCTAAATCAGAACCCTCACCTACTTTTACTTGATTAGCATTTAATGAAATCGTCGATGGCAATACATTAGGTAATTGTTCAATGGTATCCAACCAAGCAGCCGCATTACCATTTGCACTCAGATCAAATGCTTGTGCTAACTGTGATGGCAACATATCTACCCATGCATCGGCTTTTGCATCGAGCAAGACTTTATATAACGGCTGATAATCGATCATTTTAGGGAAATCATAGAAGCAAAATTAAAATACTGAAACCATACCTCAGTACTGCTAAAGCCAACATCACTTAAACGCTGCTGATGAGTGGAAAATGTTTCAGCTAACAATACATTTTCAAGAGCAGAGCGTTTTTGACTGATTTCTAAATCACTGTAGCCTTGTGATTTTTTAAATACATGATGTAAATCAGTTTGCAATGCCTGTTGCCGTGGATCATCAAATTTTAACTTTTCTGACAAAATCAAAATACCACCAGGTAACAAGCCTTGGTATATTTTCCCCAAAAATGCTTGCCTGTCTTTTATTGGA
>DAOWHF010000361.1:0-3020 GCA_030641565.1 Methylomarinum sp. | reverse complement strand
GTTATACACTTCATCACGATAAACAAAAACGATTAAATCGGCATCCTGCTCAATCGCTCCAGACTCCCTTAAATCGGACATAACTGGACGTTTATTAGGACGTTGCTCAAGGTTACGGTTTAACTGAGATAAAGCGACGACAGGTACATTTAACTCCTTCGCTAACGCCTTTAAGCCTCGGGAAATATCAGAGATCTGCTGCACCCTGCTTTCGCCACTTGATGGTGATTGCATAAGCTGTAAATAATCCAGCACAATAAGCCCTAAAGGCCCATGCTCACGAACTAACCTTCTTGACCTAGCCCTTACTTCCGTTGGCGTTAAGGCGGGCGTATCATCAATAAAGAGTTTAGTTTCTGCTAACAAGTTAATAGCTGAAGTTAATCTTGGCCATTCATCATCATCCAACTTACCTGTTCTTACTTTATTTTGATCAATACGGCCTAACGAAGACATCATCCGCATGGCTAATGAATCACCCGGCATCTCCATACTAAATACTGCAACAGGTTTATCGCCTTGAATAGCGACATTTTCTGCTATATTCATGGCAATAGTTGTTTTACCCATTGAGGGACGACCAGCCACAATAATTAAATCTGCGGGTTGCAAACCAGAGGTTAAATCATCAAAATCTGTAAATCCAGTACTGGCACCAGTGATATTCCCCTCTTGCTCATAAAGTGTTTCAATCTTATCAACCGCATTTGCCAGCAAATGTTTGATTGATTTAAACCCACCTTCTTGCCCTCGCTGTCTCTGTTCTGCAATTTTAAATACATCGCGTTCTGCCTGTTCTAATAATTCACTAGTATCCCTACCTTCTGTATTAAAAGCAGAATCTGAGATATCAGTTCCAATATGAATCAACTGTCTTAAAACAGAGCGATCTCTCACTATGTTGGCATAAGCGACAATATTGGCAGCACTTGGAGTATCTTTTGCCAATGTTGCCAAATAACCTAAACCACCCGCAGACCGCAATTCATCAGTAGACTCTAATACTTCAGAAAGCGTAACAACATCAAACGGCACCTGCTTTTCAGCAAGTTTTTCTATGGCAGTAAATATCAATCGATGATCTTTTCTATAAAAATCATCCACAAAAACTTTATCAGCAACAGAATCCCATGTCTGATTGTCTAGCATTAAGCCACCCAAAACAGACTGCTCTGCCTGAATAGAATGAGGTGGTACTTTTAATGACTCGACTTCATAGTCAGGCTGGTAAGAATAATTTTCCATAAATCTACTTTATTTATAACAAGTTGCATATTATAAGCCGCTCACCTTAAAATCGGCTGAAAAAATCTCTAACATCGGTTATTATTGATATCAGAAATAGAATGAAAGCCTTGTCAATACAAGCTTACAAGTTCTTAGCACCACTGCAAATATTCATGCAAGATAAAATATTTTTTCAACTTTGGAGTCACTGTTAATAACAATAACTCCTTTTTACATAAGACAAATTTATGACACAAGACGAATTAAAAAAACAAGTTGCACAAGCTGCCCTTGAATATATTAAAGGCGAAACTATTATTGGTGTTGGTACTGGTTCTACAGTAAATTTCTTTATCGATATGCTAGCCGACTATACAGGCCAAATTAAAGCAGCTGCATCAAGTTCTGATGCAACAACAGAACGCCTTAAAAATATTGGCATTCCAGTCATTGAATTAAACAGTGTTGATGAAATCGGCGTTTATGTTGATGGCGCTGATGAAGTTGATCCTAACAAAAAACTGGTTAAAGGTGGCGGCGGCGCACTAACACGTGAAAAAATTATCGCTGCTGCAAGCAAGAAATTTGTTTGTATTGTTGACAGCACTAAAACGGTTGATGTTTTAGGTGCTTTCCCTTTACCTGTAGAAGTAATTCCTATGTCACGTAACTATGTGGCTAATGAATTAGAAAAGTTAGGCGGCAGACCTGTCTGGCGTAAAGACTATTACACTGACAATGGTTGTGAAATTCTTGATGTTCACGACCTTAAAATTGTCGACCCAGTAAAATTAGAAGCTATTATCAATGGAATTACTGGTGTGGTTACTAATGGACTGTTCGCACAAAGAGATGCTGACGTTGTTCTTATTGGTAATGGTGATAAAGTAGATACTATGTAAGCTTAGGGAGCTGGGAAGAAATAATTGTCCGATATTTGGGCAGGATTTTTGTTTGTCTTCAGTGGGGTGGCAACAGGCGCATAGCAAGCTACGTAACTGCTGCTACCTCGCTGAAGGCGGACAAAAAGACCAGCAAGATTGGATGATTATTTTTTTCCATCTCCCTTATATGCTTAAGCGGACTTAAGTCCGCCCTACATTACACAAAAAAAGGCCGGAACTTATAAAGTCCCGGCCTTTTTTTGTCTCAACCTGACACTGGAATAGAGTCAGGTTTCAAGCAAAATACTTTTTACAAAGTATCTACAGCATTCAAGTCAGAGAAAGCTTGCTCTAGACGAGTTGCCATAGCAACTTCACCTGCACGTTGCCATACACGTGGATCGTAATATTTCTTGTTAGGGCTATCTTCACCATCTGGGTTACCAATTTGGCCTTGCAGATAAGCTTCGTTAGCTTTGTAGAAGTTCATGATACCTTCCCATGTTGCCCACTGAGTATCAGTATCGATATTCATTTTAACAACACCGTAGCCAATAGATTCTTTGATTTCTGCTTCAGAAGAACCAGAACCACCGTGGAATACGAATGTTAATGTGTTCGCAGCAACACCGTATTTTTCAGAAACATAGGCTTGTGAATCACGAAGGATTGTTGGAGTTAACTCAACATTACCAGGCTTATATACACCGTGCACGTTACCGAAAGAGGCAGCGATAGTGAAACGAGGACTTACTTTGCTTAACTCTTCATAAGCGTAAGCAACTTCTTCAGGCTTAGTATATAGATCAGCCTTATCCATTCCAGTGTTATCAACACCGTCTTCTTCACCACCCGTACAACCTAATTCAATCTCAAGCGTCATACCCATTTTATCCATACGCTCTAGGT
>DAOWHF010000333.1:0-7466 GCA_030641565.1 Methylomarinum sp. | reverse complement strand
TGAAAATTCTTTGCTGAGATGATGGTCAATTTTTTGTGCAATAAGTGCGCAACGGATGTTTTTTGCCCAGAAGTCATGCATAGAAATAAGCTCACCGGGTAAATTAGAAAATTTATCAATGGCTGTTGTGCTTAGGATGATGTTTTGTAGTTCTTTTATACCAATAAGGTTTATTGCTCTATCTATGGCTGATATTTTTGAGGGGAATCCATAGAAAGCACTGTTAACTATTTTTAAAAGCCTTATTGCGAGGGTGGCATCTTTTTCTATAATGAATGCTGCATCGGCTAACGATTTAGTTGGGTCGTCAGTTGTTTTCTGTAGCTCCAGATAGATATTTGGGGGTGTTGTTAATTGCAGGTCCCCCTTAAATAGATCAGAGATTGATAGTTCTTGTTGTGAAATATTTGGCATAACTGGCAAAAAAATGAAATGAGTCTATAGTAAAGATACGTTAAAAGTGCTGTTAACTGTAGCTGGTATTGTATATCTCCGCAAGCTTGCTAGTGGCATTTGGTTTTTAGTTAGAAAATAATTTATGGGGCTTGGTTGGCTATATGGTTATTTGTGAACGTTTAAAAGAGAAAGTCATCATTATCGCTGAAAATGATGAAGAGTTGGCTGCTGAGATAAAGTTGTTTCTTGAAAAACAAGGGTTTGTAAATATCAAGATTGCCAGGGATGGTAGTAAGATTTATGAGATTTTAAGACCTTATTACAATAATCCTGAGCAAGTTGGCCTGATAATTGTGAATGAAGCCTTGCCTCAATGTCAGGTGACGGAAATGTGTATGACACTATCATGTAATGATAGTGATTCAGTGATCCCATTTATTGTTCTTGGGTCTAGAGAAACAAGTAAGGTGGGATGTGAGGGAGGTCATTATGATTTGAATACAAACTGTATAAATTATTTTATCTCGCTTCCCATGAATTATTCGGAATTTTTGATTGTTGTCGGTTTTCAGTTAAATATTAAGCATGAGCGTTTTCTTAGGCATAAGCAGGAAGAACGTTTAATTAATGAGTTAGCTGAAAGAAAAGTGATTGACGCAAAATTAAAATATTTGGTTGTTCATGATGAATTAACCAGTTTATTAAATCGTCAAAATTTTGAACGCAAATTAAGGTTTATTCTTGGTCGAAGTAAGATGCTGCAGCAGAATGGGGCCTTATTATTTATTGATGTTGATCGCTTTAGTTTAATTAATGAACTTGAAGGTTTTGAAATAGGTGACAGACTTCTGGTTGATATGGTGTCAATTATAAGAAAATTAGCAGATCAAGGTGATTTATTTGCCCGTATTGGTTCTGATGAATTTTGTCTGTTTCTGGAAAATAAGAGTATTGAGGTGGTTAAGCAGTTTGCTGAAAAAATTAGGCAAACAATTTATGATTTTAGGTTTTTTATCGGTGATATTTGTTATAACGCCTCATTATCAATCGGTATTTCCATGTTAAGTTCGGCTTCGGCTGTTTATCATCCCAGTGAGTTGATCTCTCGAGCAAGACAGGCCTGCAATATGGCTAAGGCTAATGGTCGAAATATGGTTTGGGAGTATAATGAGAATGACTGTAAAGTTAGGGAAAGACTTAACGATGTTTATTGGGTGCCTTTAATTAAAAAGGCATTATTAGAAAGAAGTTTTTTTCTGGTTTTTCAGCCTGTTGTTGATTTGCTGAGTGGAAGTGTCTCTCATTATGAGGTGTTAATCAGGATGAGGGGGGAAGGCAATAAGGTCATTGCTCCTGGTGAGTTTATTCCTGTTGCCGAGCGTATGGGGTTAATTCACAGCATTGATAATTGGGTTGTAGAGCAATCGATTGATTTTCTTGCTGAGCTTCCTACAAATATGTCTCACATCTCATTGGCAATTAATCTTTCAAGTGTCGCATTTCAGGATGACTCTTTATTGCCGACTATAAAAGATAAACTGGATCTTACCTGGGTAGATGCCAAACGTCTTACTTTTGAAATTACAGAAACCGCTGCTGTTGATAGTTTTGAGCAAACGCGCAATATGATTACAAAAATTCGTGCGTTAGGTTGTAAGTTTGCTTTGGATGATTTTGGTGCAGGTTTTTGTTCTTTTAATTATCTTAAAATGTTTCCTGTCGATTATGTGAAAATTGATGGGCAGTTTATTCAGAATTTAATTGATGATGAGACCGATCAGGTATTTGTCAGGTCAATGGCTGAGATTGCTGCAAAGCTTGGAAAAAAAACAATTGCCGAATTTGTTGAATCCCCTGAGGCAATTTTAAAATTAAGGGAGATGGGCGTAAATCTGGGGCAAGGCTATATTTTTGGTAAGCCAGAAATAAACTTGTTAAGGCATGATGCTATTTCAATGGCTGGTTTGCTAGAAAAAAAGGAAATAGTTGAGTTAGTGTTGGCTAAAGGTGAAACCAAATAAGAGAAGTGCTGTGCATCAGTCTGATGGATAGAAATCTGTACTCTTGCTCCGTGGAAGTATAGTAAAGTTATGATCTGTAACTGCTCTCTTAGGCCTGTTATAAGGTCGTCTAAACTGTTTTATGTGTGTATACTTTGCTGATTCATTATTACAGTGTCTCAACTAATAAATACTAGAGTATTTTAAGTGTCGTCGCTGTATAGCCACCAGAAGTATGCCTAAGAATCATATTAGAAGTGATAGGCACGAAAGAACTTTTCCCGTTCAGCATAATATTTAAGTTGTCAGATTTTTTTGTACACAACCTTAAATAATTATTATCAAGTTTTGTATTAATTCATGCCAAAAAAAGCGAAAGAAACTAAAGCCTCTAAAAAAACTAAACCTAGTAAAAAGCAAGTCAAAAAACAACCTTTGCATTGGTTTAAAAAAAGTTTTTTATATTTTTTGGTGATTTTTTGTTTCGTGTTTTTTTCTTATCTTGGGTATCTGGATTATACGGTTCGAAAACAGTTTGAAGGTAAGCGCTGGTCTATCCCCGCTAAAGTCTATGCCAGTCCTGTCGAAGTTTATAGCGGTTATAAAATAACGGCGACGCAATTTGAAGATGTGTTGCAGCAATTACATTATCGACGTGATTCCCACCTTTCATCAGAAGGGACGTACTACAAAAAATATCAACAAATTGATCTAAAAACCAGAGGTTTTGATTTTTGGGATAAGCATCAGGTAAGTCATCAGTTGAGGATTAAGTTTTCTGATACTGAGATTGTTAAAATTATTGATTTAAGTACCTCGAAAGAAATGCCTATTATCAGGATGGATCCTGTGCAAATTGGTAGCTTTTATCCCACGCGAAAAGAAGATCGTATTTTAATAAAATTAGAAAATACCCCTGATGCTTTAATTCAAGGATTAATGGCAACCGAGGATCGGGATTTTTATCAGCATTTTGGCGTGTCTTTAAAAGCAATTGCTAGAGCTTTATGGGTAAATGTTCGGGCTGGGGCAGTTGTGCAGGGTGGTAGTACCATTACTCAGCAATTGGTTAAAAACTTTTACCTGACATCAGAAAAAAGTCTATGGCGTAAATTAAATGAAGCCTTTATGGCGCTGATTTTAGAATATCGGTTTCAGAAAGACGATATTTTAGAGGCTTATTTAAATGAAATTTATTTAGGTCAAGATGGGGCAAGTTCAGTTCATGGCTTTGGTCTAGCCAGTGAGTTTTATTTTGGTCGACCATTAAAAAACTTACCTTTACATGAAATTACTGCTTTGGTCGCATTGGTTAGAGGTCCTTCTTACTATGATCCTAGAAAGCATACAGAGAGGTCGATAAGACGTCGCAATTTGGTGCTAGATGAAATGCATCAACAAGGTTTTATTACCAAGAAACAAGCGATAGCAGCAAAACATAAAAAGCTTAATGTTATTGCGCGTACCCACCGTTCTGCTAACCGTTATCCAAGCTTTATCGACCTGGTTAAAAGACAGTTAAGGCAAGAATATAGAGAGGATGATTTAACCTCAGAAGGTTTAAAGATTTTTACCACCTTGGATACGCGAGTACAAAAAGTGCTTGAGAAAACAATTTCCCAGAAGCTAAAACAATTAGAAAAAAGACCAAGAGTCAATAAACTGGAAACGGCTGCAATTGTCTCTCGTAGAGAAAGTGGAGAAATTGTTGCGTTGGCTGGTGGGCGTAACCCTAGTGGAGTGGGATTTAACCGAGCGCTAGATGCAGTTAGACCCATAGGGTCATTGATTAAGCCTGTCGTTTATTTAACAGCATTGGAATATCCAGATAGATATACCATCACGACAAAAATAAGTGATACAGCTTTTGAAGTTAAAGGTAGAAAAGGGGATCTTTGGCAACCTAATAACTATGACAAAATAGAACATGGTGATGTGGAGTTGCATACGGCTTTGTCACATTCCTATAACTTAGCCACTGTACGTATGGGTATGGATGTGGGGATTGCTAGAATAGCAAAAACACTCAAAAGTTTAGGGGTGAATAGACCGGTTAACTTATTCCCGTCGCTGCTGTTGGGAGCATCTCCACTGTCACCTATAGAAGTAACTCAGATGTATCAAACGCTGGCAGGGGATGGCTTTGCTACACCATTACGCTCAATTCAAGCGGTGATTGCGGCAGATGGTGAAAGATTGCAGAGTTATCCTTATACGGTAAGACAAACGGTAGACCCTGCAGCAACCTATATTACTAATACCATTTTACAAGAAGTGATGACAGAGGGAACCGGGCGTTCAGCTTATCTGTATATGCCAAAAGATTATGCTTTGGCTGGTAAAACAGGCACAACCAACAAATTAAGGGATAGCTGGTTTGCAGGATTTAGTGGTGATTATCTTTCTGTCGCATGGGTAGGGCGAGATGATAACAGACCGTCTGGCTTAACAGGTGCTAGTGGTGCATTACAGATATGGACGGGGGTAATGAAACAAATTTCATCGCAATCGGTTAATTTGATACCGCCTGATAACATAGAAATGCACTGGATAGACTCGGCAAATGGTTTTCTTGCCAATGAGCAGTGTGAAGGTGCTGTTTCATATCCTTATATTAAGGGTTCAGCGCCGGTACAGGAATCTCCCTGTATATCATCAACTGTTAATCGTGCAAAAAAATGGATTAATAATTTTTTGCAGGATAATTTTGAGTAACCCAGCACGAGCTCTTTGTTAAAGCGAGGGAGGCCTCCTGCAAATTATTTACCATTGATTAATCATGAAAACAATTTAGTATGCTTAAAAAAATAGTTATAAATCTATCAATTCTTTTGTTATTGGCTTTACCTCATGTGACAAATGCAGAAACAGCCCCTATCGAGAAATTAAAAACCTTTCTAGCAAATACGCGATCATTAACAGCAGATTTTAAACAAGTGACCCTAAACGAAAATGGGCAGGCCGGACAGACCAGTCATGGTTTGTTCTATTTAAGTAGACCAGGCAAATTTCGCTGGAGCTATAAAACACCTTTCGAGCAAGAAATTGTATCTAATGTTGGTAAGGTCTGGTTTTATGACGCAGACTTAGAGCAAGTGACCATAAAAAAACTAGATGAATCCTTAGGTTCAACCCCCGCCTTATTATTAAGTGGTGAAATTTCTTTGGATGAGAATTTCACCCTTCAGCAGCAAGGGGTTGATGAGGACATGCAGTGGATTAAACTGTCCCCAAAAAAAGAAGGCAGTGGTTTTAACTATATTTTGATTGGAATGAGTGGCGGGTCAATTGGTGGTATGGAATTAAGTGATAATTTTGGCCAATTGACGCGGATCTATTTTTTAAATGTTAAGAAAAATCCTCCGTTAGCTGATTCTGTATTTGAATTTACAGCGCCTGAAGGTGTTGATGTCTTTGAAAACTAATTATGTTTGATGAACTGGAAAAGCCGCTCGCAGACAGAATGCGACCGCTTTTATTGGATGATTATATTGGTCAAAAACATATTTTAAAACCAGGAAAACCACTTTATGAAGCTGTCTCATCGGGACGGCTGCATTCAATGATTTTTTGGGGGCCACCAGGGACAGGTAAAACGACCTTGGCAAGAATGATTGCTCATCATTCAGATGCCGAATTTATCCCTATTTCTGCGGTTTTATCCGGAGTAAAAGATATACGTGCCGCAGTCGCTGATGCTAAGAACATTCAGTTGCAACAAAACAAACGCACAATTTTATTTGTAGATGAGGTTCATCGCTTTAATAAATCGCAGCAGGATGCTTTTTTGCCGCATGTAGAAGATGGTACGGTTTATTTTATTGGCGCGACCACAGAAAATCCTTCCTTTGCATTAAATAATGCTTTGTTATCCAGAGCAAGGGTTTATGTGCTTAACTCATTAAGCACGGATGACTTGATTGAAGTATTAAATAAAGCCCTGTCAGATAAAGAAAAGGGGCTTGCTTCATTAAATATACAAATCTCAGGAGAATTAAAGCAGCAGTTTGCCAGTGCAGCCGATGGTGATGCAAGGCGTTTGTTAAATTTGTTAGAAATCGCTGTAGAGCTAGCAGCGGCAAATGAAACTCAAGTTATAACGGAAACGATTGCGCAAGAAGTACTTTCGGGTGGTGTGCGACGGTTTGATAATCAAGGGGAAGAGTTCTATAACTTGATTTCAGCCTTGCATAAATCAGTCAGAGGCAGTTCCCCTGATGCATCACTCTATTGGTTATGTCGAATGATAGATGGTGGCTGTGATTTAGCCTATTTAGCCCGAAGAATTGTTCGTATAGCCTCAGAAGATATCGGCAATGCAGATCCTAGAGCGTTAGAAATAACGATTAATGCCTGGGAAGCTCAAGAACGTTTGGGCAGTCCAGAAGGTGAGTTGGCATTGGCACAAGCGGTTATTTATTTAGCCAGTGCGCCTAAGAGTAATGCCGTTTATATGGCATACAATGCAGCAATGAATGATGTAAGACAAAGTGGCAGTTTGGGAGTGCCTATCCATTTAAGAAATGCGCCAACTAAACTGATGAAATCGCTGGATTATAAAAAAGATTATCGCTATGCGCATAATGAGCCAGAAGCTTATGCGGCAGGGGAAAATTATTTTCCTGATGAACTAATAGGCACGCAATATTATCATCCTGTTAATCGTGGGTTGGAGATTAAGATTACTGAAAAATTGAAACATTTAAAATCTTTGGATGCTGAAGAATTGCAAAAACAAAGATAAATTTATATGTCGGCTAATAGTAATGTTGTTTTTGTTAGTGTAAATAAACAGGTTTTTCTAAAGAATTAAGTGAAATTTTTGAGAATTAATTTTGGTTTTTCTATAAAATTACTGGATTAATTAATAAACTCATTTTCACAGGCTTCTATGGATCTTAAATTTTTAGACTTTGAACAACCTATCGCTGAATTAGAAGCGAAAATTGAAGAGCTTCGTAAAGTGGAGTTTGACAACGATATTAATATATCTGATACGCTTAAACAGCTGGAAGAAAAAAGTGAACGTTTAACCGAATCTATTTTTGCTGATTTATCTGATTGGCAAAT
>DAOWHF010000154.1:0-4600 GCA_030641565.1 Methylomarinum sp. | reverse complement strand
ATATGCCGTGATTGTGGTTTTTATGGCGATGTTGCTAATCGTTTCAGTGATAGCCATTATTCTTGTCCCCATTATTGAATCTCAAATTAGTCATTTGATAGCTAATTTTCCTGTTTATACCCAATGGCTTAATGAAGCTATTATTCCTTGGCTGGATCGTGAGCTGGGCTTAAAAATAAGCTTAATAGAGAGCGATAAGATTTTGCCTATAATAAAGAATCATTGGCAAAAAGCGGGTGAAAGTGCTTTAGCATTTATGGGGTCTGTTTCTCGTTCGGGAGCCTTACTGGCTGCATGGATAATGAATTTAGTTTTAATTCCCGTGATTACGTTTTATTTATTACGAGACTGGGATGATTTGGTAATAAAAGTTCATGATTTATTACCTCGTCGATTGGCACCTACAGCCGCTAAACTTACTGCCGAGACCGATGTTGTTTTAGCCGCATTTATGCGTGGACAGTTTTATGTGATGCTGGCATTAGGTGTGATCTATAGCTTAGGTTTATGGCTGGTGGGTTTAAAGCTGGCATTATTAATAGGTATGATGGCAGGGTTAGTCAGCTTCGTTCCCTATTTAGGGTCAATTGTTGGGATTGTTGTTGCTTGTATAGCTGCATTATTACAATTTCATCAGCCTATGTATTTAATCCCTGTTTCAATTGTATTTATCGTAGGGCAATCAATAGAAGGAATGGTATTAACACCTTTATTGGTTGGTGATAAGGTAGGACTACACCCCGTTGCAGTAATGTTTGCGGTGTTAGCAGGTGGGCAGTTATTTGGCTTTCTTGGAATTTTGTTAGCATTGCCCGTCGCATCGGTAATTATGGTGTTATTAAGGCATATTCATGAAATATATCGTGATAGCAGCTTTTATAATTTAGAGCATTAAGATATGTTTAGGAACGAGATTTTAATAATACCCGAAAGTATGGCGCAGGATTTTGGCACTACAGTCGTGTTAGAAAAACAGGCGCATAGCAGGCTACGTAACTGTTTTTCTGGCGCGTCTGTGGCGTCAAAAGACAAGTCAGACTTGGGTATTATTGAATTCTCGTTCCTAAGACTGATTTTAGTCTTATTGTTAAGCGGTTATGTCAGCCATGGCTGGGCATCAAATAGCTTGCGTGAGATGGAGTATGCGGAGGAGGTTGAAGCTTCTTTGTCTAAAGGTCAGGTTATTTGGTTAAAGGCTAAGGGAGAGCGTTTTTTAACTTTGTATACTGAAACAGAAGAAGTGACTAACTCAGGTACAGCGATTATTTTACATCCTGTGGATGGACATCCCAATCAAGAAAAGCTGATTAAGCCGTTAAGAACCTTTCTGCCAGACCATAATTGGGCAACACTCGCTATACAGCTGCCTGTTTTAGGGGTGGGGGCAGAGGAGCATGAGTACTACCCTTTATTTGATGATGCAAATACACGTATTCAAGCAGCAATTGATCATTTGTTGACAGGAGGAGTTAATAATATCGTTCTTATTGGGTATGGCGTAGGAGGAATGATGGCCACTTATTATCTAAAAGAAAATGTCACGGCGAGAGATGTTAAAGCGATTGTTGCAATAAGTTTGTCTGTGCCAAAAAACGAGTATAAACAAGCGCGGGTGATTGATTTTGTGGCCGAGATAAAGCAGCCTTTTTTAGATATTTTTGCCGAGTATGATTTGCCGAGTGTAACTGATACAGCACGGGAAAGACGGGTATCAGCTAAGCAAAATTTTGCTTATAGACAGGTTGAAATAGAAGGGGAAGGTCATTTATTTCAGCATGATGAAGGGTTGATGGTGAAGCGGGTTTATAGCTGGATAAATAGAACCTTTAAACAACTTAAAAGGCGGGGTAGGCTAGAGCCCACCCCACAAATTGAATAGTGCTTATTTATTATAAATGACTTCTGGATTACCAGAAGAAGCCACTATCTCACCAATAGAATAAGCTGTTTCACCTTGTTGAGCCAAGTTAGCTAAGGTTTCAGCTTCATCTTTTGCATCAATGCAAACAATCATGCCAATGCCGCAATTAAATGTTGTTAGCATATCGGCCTCAGATACATTGCCTTGTTGTTGTAACCACTTAAAAGTATCAGGAAATTCCCAAGTTGTTAGGTCGATTTCGGCATTAAGCCCTTCAGGTAATACTCTTGGTAAGTTTTCCGTTAAACCACCACCTGTAATATGCGCTAAGGCATGAACAGGAACTGTTTTTAATAATTCCAGTAATGATTTGACATAAATTTTTGTTGGCTCAAGTAATGCTTTACCTAAAGTTGTGCCATCAAATGGTTCATCCAAAGAAGCGTTGCTAGTTTCAATGATTTTTCTGATTAAAGAATAACCATTAGAATGAGGGCCAGAAGAAGCAATACCAATCAATTTATCGCCTGCTTTAACTTTCTCGCCGTCAAGAATATTGTTTTTTTCTACAATACCAACACAAAACCCTGCTAAGTCATAATCGCCATCGGTATACATACCTGGCATTTCGGCAGTTTCGCCACCTACCAGTGCTGCACCTGCTAATTCACAGCCTTTTCCTATGCCAGCAACAACTGAGGCAGCAGTATCAACATCTAGTTTCCCTGTCGCATAATAATCAAGGAAAAATAAAGGCTCTGCACCTAGAACAATGATATCGTTAACGCACATGGCAACAAGGTCGATGCCTACGGAGTCATGAATGCCCAATTCTAAGGCAAGTTTTAATTTAGTACCGACACCATCCGTTCCAGAGACTAGAATAGGATTCTTATAGCGGTCCAGAGGAAGTTCAAACAGTGAGCCAAAGCCACCTAGGCCAGCCATTACACCGGGTCTGCGTGTTTTTGCGGCAATTGGTTTGATACGTTCAACAAGGTCATTGCCTGCTTCAATATCAACGCCGGCACTTTTGTAATTTAGGCTTTTTTGATTTTGTTCGCTCAATGTAATGTTCTCTTAATTAAAGTTAATGGTAAAACTACCGATATTGTACAAGACATCAGGCTATTTGTGTGAAGGATATGAACTTAGGTATAAAAGCTTTATTTGTGTGTTTGATATTTATTTGTCAAACGCTGTATGCCGTTGAGGTTGAAGGAATATATGAAGTTGAGGTTGTTGCTAAAAGTGAGCAAGAAACAGACCGAGTAGCAGCTATTAAACAGGCAATGACCATTGTATTGTCACGCGTTTTAGAAGGTGACAATATTTTGCAGGATGATACTGTTAAAAAAATATTGGCCGATGCAACTTATTATGTCAATGAATTTCAGTATTCATTGGTTGCAATAGAGCAAAAAAATGTTCATGCCCGGTTAATGCGAGTTTTATTTGATGAGACGCGACTTGTCGATAGTTTAAGGGCAGGAAAAATAGGGCTTTGGAATGAAATTAGACCCAGGACATTGGTTTGGATTGTAGTGGAAGCAGCAGGTAAGCAGCGATTTTTTGATGCCAGTGTTATGCCAGAAATTGATTTTGCTTTAACCGATGCAGCCCAGAAGAAGGCCTTGCCGGTGCTTTATCCTATGCAGGATTTAGAAGAGCAACAGATTTTATCCATTGCCGATGTATTGAGCGCATATTCGGATCATTTATTGGATGTTTCTTTGCGATATGACGTGGTTTCAACCTTGGCTGGTAAGCTGGTAAAAGAAGGCTCGTGCTGGAAAGCGGAATGGACGTTTTATTTTGATGCCAAGATAGCGCAATGGCGAAGCGCTTGTATGTCTGTTAATAAGGTGGCTTTAAATGGTTTTCAAGGTGTTTACCAGCGATTATCAACATATTATGCCGTTAGTCCCGATATTGAAGCGCTGAATTCTGTTTTATTAAAGGTCTCTCATATTAAAAATATTTCAGAACTGGCTGGTGTGACGGATTATATTGAATCTTTAGCGATGGTTAAGACGGTTGCATGGGTTAATGTAGAGGATGGTTATAATATATATAGAGTTTTTTACCAGGGGGAACGAGTCGCTTTGAATAAGGCCTTAGTGGAAGATAGAGTGCTTAGTGCCGAAGGATTGTCTGAACAAAGTAGAGAGCAAGGTAAATATAAATTAGTAGCAAAATAATTTAAAGATTGTTGAATTGCTTTTTAAAAGTGATTAAAGTTTAGCCTAAGTTCACTGCAAAGGAGTGTTAAGGTATACGTATAAAATATAATTTTGCAGGGAAGTGTAGGGCGGACTTTAGTCCGCTTTATTTTTAGTGTAACTTGCATAGCGGACTAAAGTCCGATCTACAATTGGTGGCTTAGAGCTATCCTAAGTTACCAAATATAATGAAAACCAGAGGCTGACTATGAAAATAACAAAATTCTTATTAAATACCGCGATTGTCGGGGCAATGCTTTTTGCCAGTTCCGCATATGCATATAATGCAGGCAAAATAGATGATCAATGTTTTGCGCCTAAATTTAAAACATTTTCTCCACCAGAAAAAACCAAGGATACCCCAGTGCCAGAAGTTGAACCAGAAGCCGAAATTAGCTTTACTGTTTCAGGGACTGCGGATCCAACAACAATTAGGGCTTTAGCAAAAGACCAGCCACTTGACCTAAATATTGTTGATAAGAAAAGTTATTATAAAGTGACTGCTAAGTTGCCTGCT
>DAOWHF010000012.1:0-3505 GCA_030641565.1 Methylomarinum sp. | reverse complement strand
GTTTAAACAGATTAATGATGTCTACGGACATAAAGTAGGTGATCAGGTGTTGATCGAGATCGGAAAAAGGCTGTTACAAATTGTACGTACCGGGGATACAGTATCAAGATTGGGTGGTGATGAGTTCGTTTTATTAATGCTGGATCTTGATAATAAACAACATTTAGAACAGATTCTGCAGCGGATAATAAAGGACGTTTCTGGGCCCATCGCCGTTGTTGAAACAACGGTTATAGTTTCAGCCAGTATAGGTATTACTTTTTTCCCTAATGATAATAATGATATGGATAAATTATTACATCATGCAGATCAGGCGATGTATCAAGCGAAACAGGGCGGTAAAAATAGATATGCGTTTTTTGATTCATTGTCAGTGCCTGAAAATAAGCTTGAAGAGTGCTCATGAATAATTTTATCCAGAAGTTATTTTTGTAGGTGACGAGTATTATTTATACTGTATAATCCGCTTCCAAGAGTTGGCCGAGCAGTCGCTGTTTTATTGTAATGATAAAATGGAGGAAAGTCCGGGCTCCGATGGGCAAGGGTGCCAGATAACGTCTGGGAGGTGCAAACCTACGGAAAGTGCCGCAGAAAATATACCGCCTGATTTCTTTTAGAAATTAGGTAAGGGTGAAAAGGTGCGGTAAGAGCGCACCGCGCTTGCTGGTAACAGCAGTGGCAGGGTAAACCCCACCCGGAGCAAGATCAAATAGAGGAGCAGACGCGTGGCCCGCGCGGCTTCTGGGTAGATTGCTTGAGCCGTCAGGTGACTGGCGGCCTAGATGAATGGCTGTTCTCGACAAAACCCGGCTTACAGGCCAACTCTTTTTTTCTTTGTTTTATTCTTTTGAATGCCAATTCTTGGCGAGCGCTTCTTTGGCAAATCCCCTTAATCTAAAATCTATGCTGATGGTTTTCGTTAGCATGCTTTCTTCTCTTTCTTATCTGTTTTCTGGTATAGAAGTTCCTTGTTTTTAATTGCTTATGGCTTGGTTTTTGCAAGTTGTTATTTTTAATATTAAAAATAAGGTAAATAGTGCGCTAAAAGTAGGTATATTTACGTATTGTAATATTTATTTTTTTTATGTTTGGTAGAGTTTAAGTATTAAGTTAAAAAGAAGTAATAACTTTATGATTAGGATGTTATTTTTTTTGTGTTGTTTCTTTTGTAGGTGTGGGGGGAGATAGGATGACTCTAAGTCATTTTAGAAAAAAAAAGATTTAAATGTGAATGATTCTTGACGCGGAATAAATAGATACCTATAGTTGTTACTAAGTGGAGAAAAGTGGTAAAAAATGGAGATTTTTGTTTATTTGGGGTGATTTGTGTATCGCGGTATAAGCTCAATCAATTTAGATGTAAAAGGACGTCTTGCCATTCCAACTCGGTATAGAGAGGAATTACAGGAAAGTTGTGAGCGTCAAATGGTTGTTACTGTTGCACTGAATGAGCGTTGTTTAGGTGAGGAAGGCTGTCTTTGGTTGTATCCATTGCCTGAATGGGAGAAATTAGAATTAACAATTAGTAAGCAGCCCTCTACAAATAAAGCGGCAGGAAATTTACGTCGCTTTTTAATTGGTAATGCCTCTGAATGTGAGATGGATGCTCAGGGACGACTGTTGTTACCAGAAAAATTAAGGAAATTTGCAGGAATGGATAAACGAATCGTATTGATTGGACAGTTAAATAAGTTTGAAATTTGGAATGAAGCCGCATGGGATAACAAAGAGAGCCAATGGGTGAATGGTAATGATACAGAGGGGCTTGAAGAGTTAGGGCCATTGTCATTTTAATGGAACATTTATCGGTTTTATATGAAGAGTCCTTGCAAGGATTGAATATACGGTCTGATGGCTATTACATAGACTGTACTTTTGGACGAGGCGGACATAGTAAAGGTGTGTTGGAACGACTGGGAAAGGCTGGTAAGTTATTGGCATTTGACCGAGATTTAGCGGCAGTCAATTCGGTGTATGCCGATGAGATGCGTAAAGATCAACGTTTTGCATTGCATCATGGCTGTTTTTCTGAATTGGAAGCGGTAGTGACACAGCAGGGTTGGCATGGGAAGGTCGATGGCGTATTAATGGATTTGGGGGTATCTTCTCCACAGTTAGACGATTCTCAGAGAGGGTTTAGCTTTTTAAGAGACGGGCCTTTAGATATGCGTATGGATCATAGTCAGGGTATGTCTGCGGCAGAATGGCTTGCTCAAGTAGAAGAAAAAATTTTGGTTAAAGTGTTGTTTGAATATGGAGAAGAGCGATTTGCTCGGCGTATTGCTAAAGCGATTATGGAACGACGCTTAGAAGCGCCGCTAAAAACAACATTTGATTTGGCAAAGTTAATTGAAAATACGATTCCAAAAAAAGAAAAGCATAAGCACCCAGCGACACGGAGTTTTCAAGCGATAAGAATTGAAATAAATAATGAGTTGGGCGAAATAAAACAAGGCTTACAGCAGGCTGTTAATGTATTGAAGCCTGGTGGGCGATTGGTGGTGATTTCTTTTCATTCTTTGGAAGATCGAATTGTTAAGCGATTTATTAGGAGTGAATCAGGGCGGAAATTTAACCCAGGAAGATTGCCGATTAAAGAAGCAGATATTGAGCAAGGCATATTAAAAAGCGTGGGTAAGGCAATAAAAGCCGATAAACAAGAGTTACAAAAAAATCCAAGAGCACGTAGTGCTGTTATGCGAGTTGCCGAAAGGGTTTAGTCTGTTGTTTTTTTCTAAAGATATTGTTTTGATAGGCTTGGTTGTTATTTTGATGATATCCGCATTGGCTGTGATTCAAAGTAAATATCATTCTAGATCATTATTTATCCAGATTCAGGCACAGGAAAAGAAGTTGGATAACTATGAAATTGAATGGGGGCAGTTGCAGCTGGAGTTAACCATGTTGACCGAAGAAAATAGAATTGAGCGTGTGGCTAAAAAACAATTGAAATTAGAAATGCCTCAACGAAAAGAAATTATTTATCTCAAACCTTAAAGGATGATAGGTGAAAGGACATTTTCGAAAAGGGCATGGTCAGGCAATTTCTTTTGAATTAAGGCGAAAAATTCTGCTTGGGTTTATGTTGCTTGGAATGCTGGCATTAGTCATTCGAGCTGTTTTTTTACAGGTTGTAGAAACAAGTTTTTTGAAACAGCAGGCCGATAGGCGACATATCAGTGTGGTTTCTGTTTCTGCTTATAGAGGCAAAATTCTTGATAGGAATAATGAGCCATTAGCAATTAGTACACCGGTTGAGTCTGTTTGGGTTAATCCGAAGCACTTTAAGCCAGAAGAAAAAAAGAAATTAAAGCAGATTGCCAAACTGCTTGATGTTCCTAATCAGAAAACCAGAGAACTATTGAAAGAGGGGATAAGTAAACGGTTTGCTTATTTAAAGCGACGGATAACACCTGAACTTGCTGAAAAAGTAAGGGCTTTAGACGTAAGTGGGGTGTATTTTTCAAGGGAATTTAAACGTTTTTATCCTGCTGGTGCGGTTTCC
>DAOWHF010000267.1:0-2474 GCA_030641565.1 Methylomarinum sp. | reverse complement strand
CGTCGCGTAAAACCACATCAGTGAAATAAACGGGATTCTTTGTCTGTGTATTTTGTGTGCTCATGATGTATTCCTAAAAACCTGAATGAACCGCGATAGCAGCGGCAATAGCGGTGGCCAGTTCTTCTGGATCACGCTTCAATGAGTAATGTGTTAATTCGGGGTGTGAATCAACAAAAGAAGTATTAAAGTCTGCGCTATTAAAATCTTCCGAGTTTAAAATTTCATGATAATAGGGAATGGTAGTTTTGATACCAAACAGACGCATATCATCCAATGCTCTTTTTCCGCGCGCAACAACACGTGGCCAGTCCTGTGCCCAAACCACAAGTTTAGCGCACAGCGAATCATAGTGAGGCGGTAAGGTATACCCGGTATAGATTGAGGTATCGGTACGCACGCCAGGGCCACCGGGCGCATAATAACGGCTGATTCGGCCAAAGCTGGGCAGGAAATTATTTTGTGGGTCTTCGGCATTAATCCGAAACTGCATGGCAAAGCCATTGATGTGCACGTCTTCTTGTTTAACGCTCAAAGCTAAACCCGAGGCAATACGTAATTGTTCATGCACAATATCAATACCGGTAATCTCTTCGGTAATAGTGTGCTCAACCTGAACGCGGGTATTCATTTCCATAAAATAAAAGCTGTCATCACTATCTAACAGGAACTCTACCGTGCCTGCATTTTGATAACCGACTGCTTTTGCCGCCCTAACCGCCAGTTCACCTATATATTCCCGTTGTTCCTGAGAAAGTTGTGGCGACGGGGCTATTTCAATTAGCTTTTGGTTGCGGCGTTGAATAGAGCAATCACGCTCATAAAGATGAATCGCATTACCTAAACTATCAGCAAGGATCTGAACTTCAATATGTCTAGGGTTAACTATGCACTTTTCCATAAACACATCAGCGCGACCAAACGCTTTGGTTGCTTCCGAAATCACTCGATCATAATTTTGGCGTAACTCTTGTTCATTATCACAGCGACGAATACCACGCCCCCCTCCACCTGAGGTCGCTTTTAACATAATAGGGTATCCAATTTCGCTGGCTTTAGTGACTGCATCATCCAATCCTGACAAATTGCCATCTGTCCCAGGTGTTACAGGCACATTAGCGTCAGTCATACTTTTTCGGGCTGCCGTTTTATCGCCCATTTTACTAATAACCTCAGCATCCGGGCCAACAAAGGCAATGCCTTGTTGTGCACAAATTTTCGCCAGCAAGGCATTTTCCGATAAAAATCCGTAACCAGGATGTAAACCGTCACAGCCGACTGATTTAGCAATATTGACTAATTGTTGCGGGTTCAAATAACCGGCAAGTGGATCTTCACCAACACAATACGCTTCATCCGCTTTTTTAACATGCAAAGCATAGCGGTCTGCTTCCGAATATACAGCAACTGAGCGTATTCCCAGTTCTCGACAGGCTCTAATAATGCGTACGGCAATTTCACCGCGATTAGCTATAAGTATCTTGGTTAACACGATATTCACCTTCAGCTTTAAGGAACTTTAGCCTTATAAACTACGTTCCTGAATAAAAAGTGCTCTATAGCACTCATCGTTTTTTGGCGCACTCACGGCTCCGACC
The DNA here is from genome assembly GCA_030641565.1 of Methylomarinum sp. Lineage (GTDB taxonomy): Bacteria > Pseudomonadota > Gammaproteobacteria > Methylococcales > Methylomonadaceae > QPIN01. The sequence continues at coordinate 876 of DAOWHF010000267.1, read as the reverse complement.
ATTTAAGTCATGTTATCTGATAACATCCATTAAATATAATTAAGTTATATAATGTATAGTATAAATTTTTCTTTATAGTTGTATAAGATATGCGCGCCACACTTCACCAACTAAAAATATTTCAACAGGTTGCTGCTTTAATGAATTATTCCGCAGCAGCTAATAAATTAAACCTGACTCAGCCAGCTGTCAGCATTCAAATTAAACAACTGGAAGACAATATTGGCCTCCCCTTGTTTGAAAAAATAGGCAAACAAGTTTTTTTAACCTCCGCGGGTAAAGAATTTCACTTTTTCTGTATTGATATTTTTGCCCGAATAGACAATATGGATATGAAATTGAGCGCCATGAAAGGCCAATTAGAGGGCGAGTTTCATATTGCCGCCGTGACCAGTGCAAAATATTTTACGCCGCATTTATTAGGTGCTTTCCATAAGCTACATTCCAGAGTTAATCTACATTTGGATGTTGTCAATAGAGGTCAAATTATTCAGCGCTTAAAGGATAATGAGGATGATTTAGTGATTATGGGGCTGGTTCCAGAGAATATGCCATTAACTCGTTATCCCATTATTGACAATCCAATCATCATCGTTGCTAATCCTGCCCACCCATTAGCGCAGCAAAAAAATATTCCATTGGATGAGCTGTTAAAACATGAGTTTATTTTTCGTGAAAATGGTTCTGGTACGCGTAAAGCATTAGAAGATTTCCTGCTATCTCATCAGATAAAATTAACACCCAGCATGGTGCTCGGCAGTAGTGAAACAATTAAACAAGCGGTGATGGCTGATTTAGGGATATCCGTACTTTCTCGACACAGCGTGACCCTGGAGCTGGCAACAAACAGTCTTGTAGAATTGAATGTACTAGGTT
>DAOWHF010000205.1:0-3444 GCA_030641565.1 Methylomarinum sp. | reverse complement strand
TGATGAGGCAGCTGAGGAAAGCTAATGTATCGAGTTTGTCATCATTTGTCGATAATAAGGGGATGGTCTTTTTAGAGTCACGAATCAAAGTGAATACTGAAAGAGCTAATCATCTTGCAGCTCAGCGCGATTTGGTCAAGCTAGAGGGGTATAAAGCGAATCAGGCCATTAAAAACTATCTTGAGTATTTGATTGAAGCATCTAAAAGCTATCAAAGTATAGATGCTATTGTTAGCAAGTCTCAACAGTTATTTGATACAAGTATAAAGAAAGAATTTGAATTGAATTTACCTGAGGTTGAGATAGAAGGCGCTGTTTTTCTTGCCTTAAAAAAGAACTATCAGCTATTTTTACATGCCAATGATAGTTATCAAGATATTTTACTTTATGTTATTAATAATCCTAGACAAATTGCATCGGTGCATTGGTTTCAAGAGTTTTCACTAATATCCGCTATTTCTTATGTCAATCATTTTGATTTTGTACAACTTGTTAATCATCGCTTAGTTCCTTTTAAGATAGATGTGGGAGGCGTAGTTCTTTCTTTTGTTATCTTCTTTTTAGTATATTTTAGTTACCCTTTTGTTTTTAGATGTACCAGTTGGTGCGTGGAAAATCATATTATCGACAAGGGAAATGAGCATCAAGAGTTGATTTATTACGAGCTCAGAAAGCCGTTGCGGACGTTACTGATGTTTTTTGGTCTAAATTTAAGTGCTTATGCTTTCTTTTATCGGACCGATTATAGAGCTTCGTTAGAAGGCTTTTCTTTTATTATTTATAGTCTGATTTTTATTTGGCTGTTTTTTAAGATTATTGACAGTATTGTGCTGGTTCAGATACAAAAATTATCCAGCTCAAATAAAGCCTTAAGAAAAGAGATGTTTAATCTTGGCGTGCAGTCTGGTAAGGGCATGTTGGTTATTGTCGTATTAGCTTTTGGCTTAAATCATTTTGGTATTAGTCTTACCGCCATTATTTCAACACTAGGTGTAGGTGGTTTGGCTTTTGCTTTGGCGGCAAAAGATACTCTGTCAAATTTGTTTGGCGGTATGACCATCTTATTTGATAATGTTTTTAGGATGGGGGACTGGATTAAAGTGGGTGATGTTGAGGGGACGGTGGCAGAGATTGGTTTGCGTAGTACGACTGTTCGTACCTTCGATAATGCTTTGATTACAGTACCAAATTCAGTTATTTCAATATCCAGTGTTAGAAACTGGAATCGTAGGGCGGTTGGGCGGCGGATTAAAATGCACATAGGGGTGACTTATGACTGTAATATGGAAGATCTGCGGCAAGGCCTGGATGATATAAGGGATATGTTGAAAGATCATCCTGATATTGCTAATCCGGCGCATAAACACGGCAGTCATAAAAAAGGATTTAAATTTTTGTCGCAAGAAGATGCTCATGGGATAAAGTCCACCCAATTGGTTTTTATGGATCGCTATAATGATTTTTCGATTGATATATTGATTTATTGTTTTGCCAAAACGGTGGATTGGGCTGAGTGGCTGGCGGTTAAAGAAGATGTTTTGTTTAAAATAGCCGAAATTTTAAAGAAAAATAATTTAGAATTTGCTTATCCAACAGAAGTTAGGATTAATAGAGCAGAAAGTAGTCAAATGATTGATATTCCACATCCTGCTGTAGAATAAATAAGTTCTAGGTTTGAACCAACAATATATTTAAGGCATAATATTCGGTTCTAAAGAATTTATATATATTTTAATATGCAGACTACGATGCTTAAAGCAAAGTTACATCGAGCGACAGTCACTCACTCTGAGCTGGGTTATGAGGGGTCTTGCGCAATAGATAGCAAGATTCTTGATTTTGCTGGTATCAGAGAATACGAGCAGATTCAGATATACAATATTAATACCGGTGGTCGATTTACTACTTATGCCATACGTGCAGAAGAAGGTACTGGTATTTTTTCTGTGAATGGAGCAGCCGCTCGTCTAGCTTGCCAAGGTGATTTAATTATCGTTTGTGCATTTGCTAGCTATGATGAAAAAGAGCTGGAAAACTATAAACCAACCTTGGTTTATTTTAATGAAAAAAATGAAGTGACGCATTCTAGTCATTCTATCCCTGTACAAGCGGCATAAATCTCAAATAGATGGGCAAAACATTATTTTGCCCATCTCTATCTTTGTAAAAACTTTTTGTTGTCTATGAAGCGCGAGTAACAATTTATCTATACTTCAGATACTTCAGATACTTCAATCTCGTTACTCTTTTCCGTCAAAGTAATACTTTGTTCTATAGTGCCCAATGACTTCTGAAAACCTAATCTTGTCTTGGTATTGATAAGTAATGGCGATTTGATTGAACCTTTAACGGCTGGCTGACCGGCAGGGGATAGCTCTTCATCAGTATGAAGGATCAACAATATCAATAAGTCATCAGTAGACTCAAGCCCCAAAATGGCTTCTTCTTTATCAGATAAAATAAAATTGTAATTGATATTGAAATGGCTTGGATGCGCTACAGAAAAAGCCACATTGTTGTCATCCATTGATTGTAATAAATACACAACTTCAGTGTTTTCTTGTTGAAATAACTGAAAATGAGTTTGATCTTCAAAACCAGGAATGCCATCAGGGAAAGTAATGGTGGATTCTGAGTCAATTTTTTGTTCGCCAAACGCTTTAGATTTGATTTCCATATAATTTAATTTATAGATAATGGGGGGGGTGAATATTTAAATATATATTATTAAATAATAAATACAAGAAAATGCGCTAGAACAATAAACAAGGTAAGCTGTTAGAACCTCTTCATTGCAAGAATAACTTGTTGTGTGTATCCTTCATGCCATGCAAATAAATTTAATTTCAGTTGGAAATAAAATGCCCGGCTGGGTTCAGCAAGGCTATGACGAATATGCCAAGCGTATGCCCAAAGAATGTGAAATTGTTCTTAAGGAAGTGATGCCTGGGAAACGAGGAAAAAACAGTGATGTGGCTAGAATAGTGAGAGATGAAGGTGAGAGAATGATTGCAGCTATTCCGCCAAGAACACATGTAGTCACTTTGGATATTCCCGGTAAACCTTGGACGACTCCTGAGCTTTCTGAGGCAATGAAACGATGGCAGGAGAGTGGTCAAAATATCGCTTTAATGGTTGGTGGACCAGAAGGTTTGGCTGACTCTGTTAGAGACTTGGCCAGAGAGTCGTGGAGTTTATCTAGGCTAACTTTCCCTCATCCTATTGTAAGAGTGCTGGTTGCAGAGCAATTGTATCGAGCTTGGAGTATTTTAAATAACCATCCTTATCATAGATGATGGCACAAATTATTTTGGCTTCAGCATCCCCTAGGCGCAAGGAATTATTAGATCAAATTGGTGTCAGTTATAAAGTACACGCTGTTGATATTGATGAATCTCCGTTACAGCAAGAAGATCCTTTAGAGTATGTTAGCCGAGTTGCAGC
>DAOWHF010000150.1:0-14718 GCA_030641565.1 Methylomarinum sp. | reverse complement strand
GCTGGTTTATTATGCAGGGCATGGAGCGCTGGATAGCGTCAAACTGCGCAGGCACAAGGTCAAAGCTAATGCAGATGGAGATAATACTTCGTTTTGGGTGTCTACTGTTGCTATTACTGCTATTTTAAATAGTATGTCGGTTAAACATATTATGGTGGTTTCTGATTCCAGTTCTTCGTGCGAGATTACTCGTTCATCTTTAGAAAGCTTGGTAGCAGGCCTCAGCGGTGAGAAGAAATCTCAATGGTTAAAAGCGATGCTAAAAGCCAAATCCCGAACTGTATTAACTTCGGGAGGCTTAAAACCCGTTATGGATGGCGGTGGGGGTAAGCATTCAGTCTTTGCCAATGCCTTTATTAATGCGCTAGAAAATAATGCTACCTTACTTGAGGGGCAAGCTTTATATAGGCAGGTATCAAGTAATATTGTCGCTATAGCGGCTGATTATGGCATTGAGCAGGTTCCTGAGTATGCGCCTATCCGACATGCTGGTCATGAATCAGGGGAATTTTTCTTTGTACCAAAATAGAGTCGTTGTGTTGTTTCTTTACAACCTTATAGTTTGACAACTATAATCAATTCATAAAGCTTTAATAACGAGGGGGTGGTATGTTTACTAGTAAATCAGGTTTCATTTTTGTGTTTTTTGGTTCAATATTGAGCAGTAGTTCGGTTTTTGCAGATACAAGTCCTGCCGAAGTTCTCAATGAATCTTGGGATTTTGTTTGTCCTGGAACTTCTGATTCTGGTTCTGATTTGGAGGCTAGATGTGACGAAATTGGCGGAGGTACTATTGGTGGTATCGAAGCCGGTACCGGAAACAATGCTGGAGTTTCTACAGGTGTAGGTAATTCAACAACTTATTTAGATAGACATCACAAAAAAGCAATTGAAGAAAGGCAAGAAAAACTTAAGAAACAAGGTGCTGCAGGCGATATTTTATCAGGAGAAAGATTGGGATTTTTTTCGTCAGGAAAGTTAACTGAAATTGATAGAAAAGATACTGTTTTAGAAACGGGGTATGATTCTGATGTGCTGGGATTTACAGTAGGTATGGATTATATTTTTAGTGAAAAATTTGTAGCAGGATTAGCTGTTGGTTATTCAGACACGGATTTGGATTATAACGGTAATGTAGGGAGTTCCGACTACGAAAGTGTTAGTGTACTGACTTATGCCAATTTTAGTGTAAATGATGATTTTTCTATTGATGGCTATTTAGGCTGGACAGGTATAGATTATGATCTTACAAGAAATATTAGCTATGCTATTACTCCTTGTTGTAATCAGTCTATTCCCCCTGTAAATACTGTCGCTAATGCTGATGCCACTGCTAATAAAATTTTAGCTGGGTTGAATTTTTCTTATTCCTTGTCTTATGATGCATTAAAGGTTACACCTTTAATAAAATTAGATTACTCGGGGTCATTTATAGACAGTTATGCTGAATCGGGTGGTGATGGTTTAGCACTAAGATATCAAGATCAGAATATACAATCTTTTAAATCTACTCTTGGTTTTGATACTTCGTATGCGGTTAGTGTGCCTTGGGGTGTTATTTTGCCTAGGGTTAAGGCTGGCTACGTTCATGAGTTTCTTGATCAGCGCAGAACTATTCATGCATCTTTTGTTCAGGATCCAACCAACTACGACTTGCAATTTAGTACTGATAAACCTGATAGAGATTACTTTGTTATCGGTGGTGGTATTTCTGCTGTATTAACACATAGTGTTCAGCTCTTCGTAGATTATCAGCGAGTTGAAGGACATCGTTATTTTAATAGCTATACGGTTAGTGGCGGTGTTAGAGCTGCTTTTTAATATAGGCTAATCTGTTTTCTTAAAACGACTCTTATTATTAATAGGCAAGCCGTTTTTTAAGAGTAAGGCGAGGAATATTTCTATTCTTAATCTTCGAGACTGTAAAAATGACTCTTAGTTAGGGATAAGTTAATTTAACAATTGATTTGTTATTCCCTCTTGTTTTTAGCTGGAATCTAGTCCCTCAATATAGATTTAGGCTCTAAATATTATCGGAATGAAGAGATAGGTAGAGAGATATTCCTTAACCCGAATTCAGGTTAAGTAGGCAGTATAACAAGAGGGTGTTGAAGTGAAGCAGGAGACTGTAAAAAAGATAGAGTATATCTCTCAAGCTAATAGTCAATATGCGACAGAATCCGCTTCGCTGACTGCTGTATTTCCCTTACGCTTTAAAATATTTTTTTTCACATTCTTATTCTGTTTGGTATTCGGTTTAATTCTTAATTATGCTCGCCCTGCTGTTTATCAAAGTAGTGCGACATTATTAACCTTTGCCGCCACGGCAGTCGATCAAAATAGCGGTGATGTAGACTTTCAGCATGTGACAATTCAAAAGCAAAAGTTGTTAAGTTTTGAATTGTTGTCAGCGGTTTTGTCCAAAATTAAATCACAAGGTAAGAGCAACCTTACGCTAACAGATATTCGCAATATGTTAAGAGTTGAGGCTATTGAGAATACCAACCTTCTAGAAATGGTTGCTAACGGTGGAGAGCCTGAAATACTTCCTCTGGTTATTAATACATGGATTGATGTTTATCTTGATGTTAGAGCTTTAAGTGTGAAGAATTCTGCTCACAATACTGTTGAACTGGTTAAAAGTGAATTATTAGAATTAGATGCAAAGATTGAACAAACAGCAAAAGAGCTGGATCAATTTAGAAAGGAGCACGATATTAGCTCTATCGTGAGAGAAGAGAATGAATTGCCGGCAACTTTGCGAAGTTTGACGCAAGCATTGAATAAGGCAAAAGAAGAGCTAGTAAAAAGTAAAGCCAGGCTGGATGCGATTAATATGGCTATAGCGAAAAATCAGACGGTTGTACCGAAGCAAGAGCAAAGGTCGTTAAGTCAGTTGGAAAAACGTCATCAGGAATTAACAGAAAAACTGACCGAATTTGATAGGCGTTTTACTCGGGATCATTTCAAATTTCGCTCTTCATTAAAAGTTATTCCCGAACAAATTAAGCAATTGGAGCGTGAAATAAGAGAGAAGCAGAAAACGGGGAAAAGTATGGTCTGGACGGAAGCCAGTCAAAATTATCATGCAGCAAAACAAGTTGTTTCGGAGATGAGACAGCAACTTGATGCCTATAAAGACAAGGCGACAAATTTTTCTACACTATTCGCTAAACATCAAAAACTAGTTGCTGACCTGGAGTCATTTGAACTGATTAATAGAGAAACTAGAGAGCGATTGTTAAAAATAGAAAGTAAACAGTTTGAAAAATACCCCCAGGTTGATGTGGTAGAGAGGGCCGGTGTTAATAGGCAGGCAGTTAGTCCTGATTATAATATTGGTGCATTAATTGTGTTGATCATATCGTTGGTTTTAGCTTTTCTTATGGTCTGGTTTAATGATTTTTTAATGCGAGGGAAAGAAAATCAAAGCACTATTAATTTTCCTATTACCGCGTGGTTTGGTAATACCGAGGCTCATCAAGGTATTGCACAACAAAGTGCGACGAATGAAATTGAGCAACACAGCCAAAATGGATTGGCTTATCTACAGACTTATCAAAAACTTGCTGTTGATGAGGTGCAAGTTTTATTGAAGCATGCAGATAATAAAACTCAGCAGTTAATTTTATTATTATTGTCTGGTGTCACATTGAATGAAATATCAGGCCTTACCATTGAACAAATAAATAGTGACGGCTCAATGATCCGGTTAGAGGGAACTTCTCCCCGTGATATTCAGGTAGGGGAGCGCTTGCAAGTGCTATTGATTAAATCGACTCAAGGTGGTTTCTTATGGGGGGTACAGGATGATGTTTTTGTAGTAGATTTGAATGCCATGCTCTATTGTTGTGAAGTCGATGCAGGACTTATTCGTGAGGCTGGGCTGCTGGCAGAAACTTTAAGGCAGACTTATGTGATTTATTTGGTTGAGCAGGGTATCCGCTTAGCCTTGTTAGATAAAATTATCGGTTATCAATCACCGCTTGAATTGGCTGGCTATGCGGAGTATTCACCCTCTGCCGGGGGCTGTGAAATTGAGAATATACAGCCTATATATCCTGCCTGTAGTTAAAATACAGTTCTGGGACAATTTCATGGTGTTGAGGGTGTGATATTGGTTTTATAAATAAATACTGTTTATGAGATAATCCTTCTTTATATTTAAAGAACATTACAATCAGATTTTTCTGGTTATGCTGGTAACAGGAGATTAAGCATGACAGCATTAATTGGTATTATCATGGGCTCAACTTCAGATTGGGACACTATGATGCATGCTGCCGAAACATTAGAACAACTCAATATTCCTCATGAGGTGGAAGTGGTTTCTGCTCATAGAACACCTGATAAATTATTTCAATATGCTGAAACAGCAGAAGGCAAAGGTCTAGAAGTAATTATTGCAGGGGCGGGCGGTGCAGCTCACCTTCCCGGTATGACAGCTGCTAAAACAGCAATTCCTGTATTAGGTGTTCCTGTTCAATCAAAAGCACTTAACGGTATGGATTCACTTTTATCTATCGTACAAATGCCAGCAGGTATTCCGGTTGGTACTTTGGCTATTGGACGTGCGGGTGCGATTAATGCGGCGTTGTTGGCTGCTTCAATTGTGAGTAATAAGCATCCAGAGTATCGTGATGCACTTAATGCATACAGAGAAAATCAAACAGATAAAGTAAATGCCAATCCTGATCCTCGTGAGGTAAATTCATGAAGGTTGGGATCTTAGGTGGAGGACAGTTAGCGCGTATGATTGCTCTAGCTGGTTACCCATTAGATTTAGAGTTTATTATTCTTGATCCAAGTAAAGACGCTGGTGCTGTAGGGTTAGGTGAGCATTTACATGGTGAGTATGATGATCAAGCCTTATTAGCTGAACTGGCTGAGAAAGCCGATGTAGTGACTTATGAGTTTGAAAATGTTCCGGCAGATGTTGCTAAATTCTTAGCGGATCACACGCGTGTTTGCCCCGCACCTAATGCATTAGCCGTGGCTCAAGATCGATTAGATGAGAAGAGTTTCTTTCAGAAACTAGATATTCCTACGGCAAAATATGCACCTATCGATAATCTGGATGACTTACAAAAAGCGATGGCTAGCATTGGATATCCGGCTATTTTAAAGAGTCGTCGTATGGGTTATGACGGTAAAGGTCAGGTGGTTATTAAAGCGGCTGATGAATTAGCAGATGCTTGGGAAGCAATGCAAGGCGTGGCATCAATTGTTGAAGGGTTTGTGCCTTTTCAACGTGAAGTCTCTATTGTTGCAGTAAGAAGAGTTAACGGTGATAAGGCTTTTTATCCGCTGTCAGAAAATGTGCATGAAAAAGGTATCTTGCGCGTTTCACAATGCAGTGTAAATGATCCTGTGCAGCAACAAGCAGAAGACTATGTAGTTAAGTTGTTAGAGGAACTGGATTATGTAGGTGTGGTTGCCTTAGAGTTATTTGATGTTGAAGGTGAATTGTTAGTCAATGAATTTGCACCTAGAGTACATAATTCAGGACACTGGACAATTGAGGGTGCAGAAACCAGTCAATTTGAAAACCATTTGCGTGCAATTGCTGATTTACCTTTAGGTTCAACTCAAGCTCGCGGATACACCGGTATGGTTAATTTTATCGGTGGGATGCCAAATGCAGAAAGTGTGCTAGAAATACCGAATGCACATTACCATCTTTATGCTAAAGACCCTAGAAAGGGACGAAAAGTCGCTCATGCAACGGTTAGAGCTGATAATGCTGAAGACTATTCAACATCGTTACAACGCTTGATTAGCCTAGCAAAAAATACGGATGACTCTTAATGAGTAATAATGTAGCCTCGATGAAACGAAGTGGAATCGAGGTTTTTTTAATTAGCGGATTTGTCGGTGATTCAACACATCATAAATCGGCGTAGCTTGCTTTAATCGACCCACTTTCCCCGGAACAACGAACAACTTTCTATCATTTAAACAATCAGCTACCTGCCATGATTTTGTCGCAGGTGGTTTGCTGCTGGTGTTGGCACTGGTTGAAACTAGAGGTTCACCATTTTTCTCGCATAATAACTTGGCGATTGGATGTGCTGTTACTCTGACAGCAAGTGATGAGTGCTGCCCAGTCAGCCATTGTGGAACCCATGTTTGAGCGGGAATTATCCATGTCACTGGCCCAGGCCATGTGGCCTGGACTTTAGATCTTATTTCATCATTTAATTGCAGATAAGGCTCGAGTTGAGTGAGAGACGATGCAATCAGTATCAGGCCTTTATCAATACTACGTTTTTTTAAAGCTAATAAATTAAGTACAGCCTCTTCATTAAGCGGGTCACAACCTAAACCATAAACTGCCTCTGTTGGATAGGCAATGACTTCTCCCGCCTGAATTTTTTGTACGGCTAGTCGGATTTTAATGGAAGATTTTGTCATTTGTGTATTGACGCTTATGTTTTGAGCGGACTTTAGTCCGCTATGATCAGGATATAAAATCTAGGGCTGACTGAATCCTCTCTACATTAAAAGTACCTTTAGGTTTTAGCTGGCTCTTGAGGTCCGTTGATATCTTCAGGGTCTCCCTCATAAGGCGTTGCATATTTGCATTCTTTTTGAGGGCAAACCTTTTCTGGGCCTCTGCGTTTGGTCGATTTTAATGTCAAAATTGGCCAGTTACAATCAGGGCAGCTTTCTTTGACAGGTGCATTCCATAAGGCATAATCGCATTTTGGATAACCTGAGCAAGAATAAAAGATCTTTCCATAACGTGATTTACGTTTAAGAATATTATCTTTTTTACATTGAGGGCACTCAACGCCAGTATCTAAAGGTTTTTCTAAGGGTTCGATATGTTTGCATTTTGGATAGTTACTGCAACCAATAAATTTACCATAGCGACCTGTTTTTATAACTAAATCAGACTCACATTTAGGGCAGCTTCTACCTTCAACTACTTCGGGAACAGCTGCTTCTGTGCCATCATCATTTAGGTTGCGTGTATAGGAGCATGTTGGGTAGTCGGTACAACCAATAAAACGTCCATTACGGCCAAGTCGAATAGAGAGTTGTTTGCCGCATTCGGGACATTTCTCATCCATTGCTTCCTGGGTAACATCTTTACGTTGAACGCTTTCTTCTTTTTCACTGATTAATTTTGTAAACGGTCTCCAAAAGTCTTGCATTAATGGAACCCAGTCTTTTTCTCCGCGAGCTACGGCATCTAAATCATCTTCTAAATTAGCCGTGAAACCATAATCAACATATTTAGTGAAATGTTCTGTTAGAAATTTAGTAACGATTCGACCCACATCTGTTGGGTAAAAGCGTTTGCTGTCTAAGGTGACATACTCTCTATTTTGTAAGGTAGAGATGATGGTGGCATAAGTTGATGGCCTGCCAATACCATGTTCTTCTAATGATTTTACTAAGCTCGCCTCACCATAGCGTGGTGGTGGCTCGGTAAAATGCTGGGTGGCAATGATGTCGTTTAGAGGGACAGGTCGGCCTTCTTCCATAGGTGGTAGAAAGCTTTCTTTATCATCATTTTCCTTGCTGTCATCTTTGCCTTCTAAGTAAACAGCCATAAAACCTGGCTTGGCAATGGTAGAACCTGTTGCACGGAATATATTGTCTTTACTGCCACAGCTTAAATCAACAGATACTTGGTTAAGTGTGGCATGAGTCATTTGGCAAGCCACGGTACGCTTCCAAATTAATTGATACAGCTTGAATTGGTCGGCTGATAGGTGGTTTTGTATTCTTTCAGGAAGTTTGGTGACAGAGGTAGGGCGAATAGCCTCATGCGCTTCCTGTGCATTTTTAGATTTGGTTTTGAACGAACGCGGTTCCTTAGGGACATTCTCTTTACCATATTTTTCTGCTATTAGCTCACGTATCTGGCTTAATGCCTCTTCAGACAAATTGACTGAGTCTGTACGCATGTAGGTAATTAAACCGGCTGTTTCACCATTAACTTCAATCCCCTCATAAAGTTGCTGTGCAACCATCATGGTTTTCTTGGTGGTGAATCCCAGTTTTCTGGAGGCTTCTTGTTGCAAGGTTGAAGTGGTAAATGGTGCAGCGGGGTTACGTTTACGTTGTTTCTTTTCTAGTTTTTCGACAATTAACTGACCATCAGCTGCGTTAATTAACGTCTGTTGAACATTTTCTGCGCGTTCTTTGTCGGTAATACTAAATTGTTTGAGTTTCTCGCCTTCAAATTGAGTAAGCTTGGCTTTGAATGCTTGATCTTGTGTTTTTAGTTCAGCGGTATGAGACCAGTACTCTTTAGTTTGAAATGCTTCAATTTCAAGTTCACGCTCAACAATCATTCTTAATGCTGGGCTTTGTACGCGTCCGGCAGATAAGCCTCTACGGATCTTTTTCCATAAAAGAGGCGATAAGTTAAAGCCAACTAAATAATCAAGTGCACGACGGGCCTGTTGTGCGTTAACCATGTTGATTGATAGCTCGGTCGGCTTGGCAATCGCTTCAGTCACTGCTTTTTTGGTGATTTCGTGGAAAACCACACGAAGTACATCTTTATCTTTTAAGGCTTTTTTGGCTTTTAAATGCTCAAATACATGCCATGAAATCGCTTCCCCCTCTCTATCCGGGTCAGTCGCGAGATATAAGGTATCTGCTTTTTTAACTGCTTTGGTGATTTCTTGTAAATGGCGTTGATTGCGATCAATGACCTGGTATTTCATTGCGAAATCATGTTCGGTATCAACAGCACCTTCTTTGGGAATCAGATCCCTTACATGGCCATAAGAGGCTAATACTTGAAAATCGTTACCCAAATATTTTTCAATCGTTTTACATTTTGCAGGAGACTCTACAATGACAAGGTTTTTGCTCATGTTATTAAATGACTTGGTTTAATGTAAAAGGGTAGGTGTTAGGTCGTAAACAATATCTTCCATTCTTGAAAAAGCAATGTCATCATCAGACTGGCTTAATAAAACCATTAAGATAGTCCATTTTAATTCATCTAATGAAATTGTTTCGTTTTCAGTCGCCATAACTCTATCTATGACTATTTCTCTGATGGTAGGGGTTAAAATACCACCATGTTCAAGAGACAGTAAAAAGTTACGGCATTCCATATCCAGTTTTATTTCTTCTTGATAGGTGTAAATACGGAATGCATAAGAAATATTGGGTTTAATGATGCTCTGTTCGGTTAATCCTTCAAGCCAGATAAATGCATTATTAACTTCGGATTGTTCAAAGCCGGCTTGAACTAATTCATTTTTAATATCATCGCTACCAGCAGGGAGTAAATCTATGTCATCGTCTAGATAATTTTCAAAAAGATAGATTAAGACATCAAAAATATTTTCTTTCATAGTACCTGTTTATTTAATTCGGAGATAGCCGCCGGGGGTGGTTGCAATATAACCTTGTAACTCCAGCATTAACAGCATTGATGAAATAACTTCAGCTGAAAAGCCTGATTCTTGCACCAACCAATCTACTGATGTGGGGCTAAACATAATGAGATTCAATAGATTTTGCTGCTCCAGGTCAAGTGTTGTTTTAAATGATTCTTGTTTTATTATCTCAGGTTGTTGATTATATTCACCTAATTCCTCAAAAATATCCTGAGTGCTTTCAACCAATTTTGCGCCTTCTTTAATCAGCGCGTTGCAACCACGCGCTAAAGGGTTGTGAATAGACCCTGGAATGGCGAAAACTTCGCGGTTGGCTTCTAAAGCCATTCTTGCGGTGATTAAGGAGCCACTTTTCTTGGCTGCTTCAACAACCAATAGTCCAATACAAAGCCCGCTGATGATTCTGTTTCGTCTTGGAAAATGGTTGGCTTTTGCGGTTGTTCCAGGGGGGAATTCTGAAATGAGCACGCCTGAGTTGGCTATTTCTGTTGCCAGATCTTTATTTCGTGCAGGGTAAACACGGTCAAGACCTGTACCTGTCACGGCGATAGTATGACCGCCCGCATTTAAAGCACCTTGATGGCTGGCAGCGTCAATGCCTAAAGCCAAACCACTAGTAATAGTAAAGCCATGTTGAACCAAGCTCTGAGCAAAGTCTATGGCTGTTTGCTTGCCTAAAGGGGAAGGGTTTCTACTACCAACCATAGAAATCTGAGGCTGGGTTAATAGTGTTTTGTTACCGCGTATAAAAAGTAGTGGTGGTGGGTTATCAATTTCTTTTAATTGTGCAGGATATAGCGGATCATAAATGGATAATACTTCATTGCCAGGTTGTTCTAGCCAGCGTAAATCAGAGTCAATTAAGTCCCAGTTGGGTGCTTTGATAAAGTCTATGCTTTTATCTTTGAGGCCTAGATTAGAGAGTGTGGAATGGGATTGGCAGAATAGTTGATCGGGCGAGAATGAATTAAGCGTGTTTAAAAACGTTTTACAACCTATAGCAGGTGTTCTAAGCAGTGCGAGCCAATATCTTAATTGTTCAGGGGAGGGAGGTGAGGTCACTTGATAGGGGGGGCTTATAACTTCACATCCTTGTGAATTAATAGTGAATGATGATTTTAGCTGCTACTCAACAGTCAGTAGCAGCAGTGTATAAATCTTTTAAGGAGTTTGAACGCGATCGAGAATATGGATCGATTGAGTTGCTTCAATGACTAAGGCATAACTGACACGTTCAAAGGAGCGGAACACCATTAGTACACCTGCAATTTCATCAGGCAATTTTATGCCAGCATTTTTTTGCTTGCTGTAAGGGTCGTTAACTATGCGACCACGATGATAAATATCCAGTACATGTCCGTCTTTTAAGCCATCCACCAAGCCTTTATCAAGTACAACAATATTATATTGACCAATTTGCGATACGCCATCAAGTACGCTGATAATGCTGCCATTAATAGGCTGTTCTGGAGGGTGGGGGAAAAAGTTTAATGCCAATTCGCCTTCAGTACTCACCATTAAGCGATCACCTGTACGGATTTCACTATCAGACTTGATGATTTTTAGTGTTGCAGGGTCACCAGCTCGCTCAATTGTAGTATCTGCAATATATTTTGCTTCATAGCCTAAAATTTCTTGCGTTTCAGGGTTTTTATAAGTTTCACCTGCTCGGAATATGGTGTAACCAAGGCTTTTAGGGGTGGGGATTGCTCTGACATAAACACGATCCCCCGCACCTGCAATTAAATGTTCGCCTGCAAAGTCTATAACATAAGGTGATTGGGCCAGTTCTTTATCATCAACTACTTTGGGGGAAGTTAAAAACTGTGCAATAGCATCGGTCGGGATGAGCTTTATGGCTTGATCAAGAGACGATTCTCTCATAACAGGGGTAAGAATCTGGGTGTTTTTTGATAAGCTTAGTCGTGGTTTACCATCAACCATGGAAAAATAAACAGTATCACCCGGATAAATTAAATGTGGGTTTTTAATTTGAGGATTGTTACCCCATACCTCAGGCCACTGCCATGGGTTTTCCAGAAATTTTCCAGAAATATCCCATAAGGTATCCCCTTTTACGACGGTGTATTGATCTGGATGGTTGGGGTTGATTTTAATACTATCAGCCAGAATATTAGTACTGAGTAGTAATGAAAACAATAATCCCAAGGTTTTTAGAAAAGCCATAGTTTATACTGCCCTAAATAAATTTAAATTTTATCTGAATTTAAAGTTTAGATGAAATCAGATAAAATTCCAGTGTTTAAAATATTTGAAAAAGTGGAGAGTTAGTTGAGTATTCTAACCGTTCTTGAGTTCCCCGATAAGCGTTTACGAACTAAAGCGAAGAAAGTGACTGTTTTTGATGGTGCAATCGAAGCATTAGTTGATGATATGTTGGAGACGATGTATGACGCTAGAGGGGTTGGTTTAGCAGCAACACAGATTGATGTGCATCAACGAATTATAGTGATTGATATCAGCGAAGAAAATGATGCACCTTTATGTTTGATCAATCCAGAAATTATTGAAAAGGATGGCGTAGAAGAGGAAGAGGAAGGTTGTTTATCTGTGCCCGGTTTTTTTGAAAAGATAAAGCGTGCTAAACATGTCAAGGTAAAGGCCTTTGATAAACAAGGTAAACCTTTTGAAATGGAGGCAGATGAGCTTTTATCTATTTGTATCCAACATGAAATGGATCATTTGGAAGGTAAATTGTTTGTAGATTATATTTCACCATTAAAAAGACAACGTATTAAAGCTAAGTTAGAAAAAATACATAAGCAACAAGGTAAAAAAGCTTAATGAAAATTATTTTTGCAGGAACCCCAGATTTTGCAGTCCCCGCATTGCAAATGTTGATTGATTCAGAGCATGAGGTTTGTGCAGTTTATACGCAGCCAGATCGGCCAGCAGGGAGAGGACGAAAACTAACGCCTAGTCCCGTTAAAAAATTGGCTATAGCAGCGGATATTCCTGTTTTACAGCCAGAGACGCTAAAAACAGAAGAGGATCTAAAGCAATTATCTTCGTTTGATGCTGATTTAATGATTGTGGTTGCTTATGGCATTATTTTGCCTCAAAGCGTATTAGATGCTCCTCGATTAGGTTGTCTTAATATTCATGGTTCTTTATTACCGCGTTGGCGGGGTGCTGCACCGATTCATCGTGCCGTGATGGCTGGAGACGATAAAACCGGTGTGACGATTATGCAGGTGGTGAAAAAATTGGATGCAGGCGATATGTTGCATAAGGAAGAGTGTGTGATTGAAGCTACGCACAGTAGTAGTGATTTGCATGATAAATTGGCAGATTTAGGCGCTGTAGGTTTGCAAAAAGTGTTGTCACAAATTGAATCCGGTACTTTGGTGGCCGAAAAACAAGATGAGTCTTTAGTGACTTATGCTGAAAAGCTAGAAAAAAGTGAGTCTCAATTGGATTGGAATTTATCTGCGCTAGAACTGGATAGAAAAATCAGAGGGCTTAACAGCTGGCCAGTGGCTCAAACCTTGTTTCAAGGTAAGGTGTTGCGTATATGGAAAGCTAAATTGGTTGATGAGGAAGCGCATACTGCCGCAGGCACAGTCATGCTGCAAGGTAAGTGTATGAGTGTGGCAACCGGCAAAGGTGTTTTAGACTTACTGGAAGTTCAGATGCCAGGCGGGAAGCGTATGGCTATTCATGCCTTTTTGAATTCACATAAGGTTGATGGGATTAAATTAGGCGAATGAGTTTACGATTAATTGCAACAGGTGTTTTAGTTAAGGTTGTTAAAGACGGGCAGTCCTTAACGGTGGCTTTGGAAAAAGCCTTTGAATCAGTAGAAGACAGCAAAGACAGGGCTTTTATTCAAGCCTTATGTTTTGGCGTGATACGTCAATATCATCGTCTGGATTTTATTTTGCAGCAATTGTTAAGTAAGCCCTTAAGAAATAAAGATACTGATATTAAGGTGTTGTTATTGATAGGTTTATATCAATTGCAATATATGCGGGTTAAGTCTCATGCGGCTGTGTCTGAAACAGTGTCTGCGGCAAAGAAAAAAAGTTGGGCGAAGTCATTGATTAATGGTGTGCTCAGACAATATATTCGAGCTCAGGAAAGTCTGGAAGAGGCTGCCAATAAAGATCGTTTGGCCGCATCTTCACACCCGGAATGGTTGGTTAATAAGTTAGAAAATGATTGGCCAGAGCAAGTAACGGCTTTATTAGCAGAAAATAACAAACAACCCCCTATGGTTTTGCGGGTCAATTTATCTCAAACAACGCGAGAGGTTTATCTTCAGTTGTTAGTGGATAATGAAATTACCGCCAGTGTGGTTTCCTTTTGTCCGACTGCCATTGTTTTGGATCAGCCAGTCGCCGTTGAAAAACTTCCCCATTTTAATGACGGGTGGGTTTCGGTTCAAGACACCGCCGCCCAATTAGCCGCGCAATTGTTAGATGTGCAAGCAGGGCAGTCTGTGCTGGATTTATGTGCTGCGCCTGGTGGTAAAACAGCTGCTATTCTTGAGGGGCAGACTGAATCTATTTCTATGCTGGCAGTTGATATTGATGAGGGCAGGTTAACGCGAGTGAATGAAAATTTACAGCGGCTTAAGCTACAGGCAAAAGTAATTGCAGGTGATGCATCAAAACCTGATGAGTGGGTGCAAGGTCAGGTTTTTGATCGGATTCTTGTCGATGCACCTTGTTCGGCTTTAGGTGTTATCCGGCGACATCCTGATATTAAAATCTTGCGTAGAGAGACTGATATTTCTACATTACAAACCATTCAGCAGCAAATTTTAAATGCAGCGTGGGAATTATTAGCGCCAGGCGGTATTTTGTTGTATGCAACTTGTTCTGTTTTAAAACAAGAGAATGAGTTGCAAGTCGAAAGCTTTTTAAAGACACATAAGGATGCATCTGAAGTGGTTATTGAGGGTGAATGGGGCGTAAAGCGCGGGGTTGGTCGTCAAGTGCTGACGGGGGATTTGGCTATGGATGGGTTTTATTACGCTAAATTAATTAAGCAATGAAGATCTATGCTCTGATAGCCATGCTGGGTTTGATGTCAGGGCAAGTAGGCGCTGAAGTGTTTTCAGCAAGTATTCAGCATGTTGATGTCGAATTAATAGATAGTCAGTATGAATTAAATGCGGATATAGATTACAAATTAAGTCATACAGCTAAAGAAGCCTTGTATAAAGGGATACCTCTGGCTTGGTCTGTATTGGTAGAGGTTAAACGTGAAGGTTTTTTGTGGGATTCCACGCTGAATGAAATAGCCTTAAAATATCAAATCCAAAATCATGCCTTACTGAATTTATTTAGCGTAAAAAACATCAACAAAGGCAGTAAAG
>DAOWHF010000178.1:0-6796 GCA_030641565.1 Methylomarinum sp. | reverse complement strand
CCCAATCATTGCACCACCAGCCCCACCCAACAATACACCTGCGACAGGGGATTGCTGATAACTATAATAATTGTGCCTAGGATGTGCTGCACAAGCGGACAACAATACCACCGATAAAATTAGACTTATTCTGTAACTCCTTTGCATAACATTGCCTCACACTATTTATTTTAGCTATAGCATGGAGCAAAAGGGATGAATAGATTATGAATCAGTCGCGTTCAAATACTCTTTAGTTAGCTTAAAAATGACAGGGCTTAATATCACCAAGGCAATTAAATTAGGAATTGCCATCAGCGCGTTCATCACATCGGCTAATAACCAAATAATCCCTAGCTTGCCCATTGCCCCTACTGGAATAGCGCATAACCACAAAACTCTATATGGCCAGATCACTTTTACCCCAAATAAAAATTCGGCACAACGCTCACCATAATAGCTCCAGCCCAAGATGGTGGTAAAAGCAAAGACCACCAAGCCAAACACCACAATATAGCCACCCCAGCCCGGAATACCATTGCTAAAGGCTAACATGGATAAAGCTGCACCGGTCTCGCCACTGGACCAGGCACCGGTTAATACAATAACCAAGGCGGTCATAGTACAAATGATTAGCGTATCAATAAAAGTACCTAGCATTGCAACCATACCCTGTTGAACAGGCCCTCTAGCCCTTGCTGCGGCATGAGCAATCGGTGCGCTACCTAAACCAGCCTCATTAGAAAACACACCTCTGGCCACCCCAAACCGAATAGCAGCCCAAACCGCAGCACCGGCAAAACCACCTGTTGCCGCAGTTTCAGTAAATGCACTGCTGACAATTAAATACAATGCATTAGGTACTTGATCAAGATAAGAGACAATAACGAATAAAGCACCACTTATATATGCTACTGCCATAAAAGGCACTAATTTAGATGCTACTGCTGCAATCCGGCCTATTCCTCCCAAGATAACAGCTCCAGCTAATATCGTTATTAATATGCCGGTCTGCCATGCAGGAATATTAAACTTTGTTGCAACTGCATCAGCAACTGAATTTGCTTGCACCATATTACCGATACCAAATGCCGCCAAAGCACCTAATACAGCGAAGATAATAGCTAACCAGCGCCACTTTTCGCCTAATCCATTTTTAATATAATACATAGGGCCGCCAACATACTGGTCTTGCTCATCCTGCTCTCTGTATTTAACGGCTAAAACAGCCTCGGCATATTTTGTCGCCATGCCAAATAAAGCCGTTAGCCACATCCAAAAAACTGCACCAGGGCCTCCCAAAGCTATAGCTGTTGCTACACCAGCAATGTTTCCTGTGCCTATAGTTGCTGATAACGATGTCATCAAGGCTTGAAAAGGCGAAATATCACCTGCTTGATCCGTTGCTCCATCTTTCCACAGCATCACAAAAGATTTAGCCGTATAACGCCAGGTAAATACTTTTAAACCCAGCGTTAAAAAAATGCCAACACCTAATAAAAAGGCCAGCATAACTGGCCCCCAAACGACAGCACTAAGCTGATTTAAAATAGCTTCTATTACTTTCATTTTGGTAAATTATTAGCCTCATCCGATTGATCATAATCCACACCCACGCTAATGATAAAACTGGTTGCCTGTTCAATATTCATTGCTGATTTAACCACCCTTGATTCATGCACAATAACAGTAAATCCCGAGGTTGGGTTTGGCGATGTAGGTATAAATAATACATATCGATCATTTTCTCTATTGGTTACATAAGCAGGCACCCAAACACCTTCTTTAGGGTATTCTGTATACACCACTTCACGTGCTTCTTTTTGCTCATGCCCCGAAAACATATTGACCACTTTTTTAGTCACCCGATAAACCGTATTAAGTAAAGGAATACGGTCGATCACTGCATCTATGGCAGAAATAATCCACGACCGCCCCATGCTCACACGATAACCAACATAAGAAAACAGGGAAAAACTACCGACAAATATCAGCGAAGTTATAAAATAATTATCGTAATAGCCATACACAAATCGAATGAGGTCTGAAAAACGGTCATTAACAAAGAATACAATTTGACCAATCACATAAACAGGAATGAATGCCAAAATGCCGATCAAGAAGTAATTAAGTATTTTTTTCATTGGTTTACCTTTGTATAATTATTTTATGATGAGTAAAAAACCTGAAACTAATAAAAATGCTGCAAAGAACTGGCTATACCTTTTATTATCTATCGTGCTGTATAGCATCTCTTCTGTCAGCAAAAAGACTAAAACGCCTATCTGTAAAAAACTTGCATGATCTGCGTAGCTCAACTCAAACTGACTGCCCATAAAGAACAAAGTTACCAACTGAAATACTGCAAAAGTGGCATAACAGGTCGCGACCGTGACTCTAGTGGTGTTTTTATCGTACTGCTTGGCATGCACAATGGCAGTCAATAAAGAACCACCCAAATTAGTTAAGCCATGTATCAGTCCCATGACAGCCAGATAGCTTTTTTCGTACCTAACCATTTTCCCCAACGTTTGTTCAATTGCAGGAAAAAAGCTTTTTAAGGCAACTAGTACAAGAAAGCCACCGACTAATAAATTAATATTGAATTTTGCGGTACCGACAATAAACAAGAATAGCACAACCATGGGCAGGCTATAGATTAGGACATTTTTGTAAAAAGATTGGTCGATATACTGATAATGCTTAATGACTTGCAATGAATTAATTGCAATAGAGATGGGCAACAAAACACTTAATGCATTAATAAAGTCATAGCCCAGCAATAGTAAAATAGGTGTACCAAACAACAGTACCCCCACTCCAAAAATAGATTGAATAAGTGCTGTTGCAACTACTGTGAGTAAAATATCAACTGGCATTGGCTCCTCCGGAGTGACCTTGTTATTATTATTTTTTTATCAACAAAGCTTTTATTAAAACCTATAAAGCTAAGCTTAATCTATTTTAAACTCAATTCAACTATTCTGACGAATAACAAACATCATCATAAGCAACCCTCAGATTTATCCATTTGACTGCTTAATCCACGAAAAAAATAGTTAAGATACAAAGCAATCAACGGCAAACTAAAGACGCCACACCAAAAAACAGTATTTAAAGTGTCTATGCTGGCACTTGAGTCCCATACGGTTAATGAACTACTTAAAGAAATACTTGACGGAATCATAAAAGGAAACATAGAACAGACTGCCGTCAAAATAATAGCTGCTATGGTGAAAGAACTAAAAACAAAAGCACTCTTTCTTCTGTTAACCCTTACTAGAATAATAGTTATTAAACCACTAGCAAATACCGCTGCAGGAACACTCCAGAGCTCCGGCAGATGACCATAATTATCCATCCACAAACCCGCTTCACTTTTAACCTCTGATGCCAATGGATTTGAATCAGCATTTGGAAAAACCTCGGAGAGCAGA
Source organism: Methylomarinum sp. (assembly GCA_030641565.1). Lineage (GTDB taxonomy): Bacteria > Pseudomonadota > Gammaproteobacteria > Methylococcales > Methylomonadaceae > QPIN01. The sequence goes on along the minus strand of DAOWHF010000178.1, from coordinate 3,380 downwards.
TGATAGCCCTCTAAATCAATGATCCAATATCCTGCTACGGCGAACAGCGCCAAAGTTATCAAGGCAGATAAAAATACAACTTTACTAATTCTTTTGCTTACTACACCCTGCATTTTCAGCTGTAGATAAACCGCGCTATGCATCACAATCATTGACACTGCCAGTATGCCTGCCAACAATGAAAAAGGGCTAAATAAATATTGAGTGCCAGCAACGTAAACCATATTCATACTGGATTCTAAATAAAATGGAATACCTATTAATAAATTACCAACCGCAATACCAAAAACAAATACCGTTAGTAAGCTACCGATGAACAAAACCTTGTCCAAGTAACAGCGTATTTTTTTGCCCGGTAATTTGTTACGGAAAACAAAACCCAATGGACGTAATAACAAGGCAAATATCAGCCAGTATAAGACAATGTTTAAACTATGGATTGATACCGAAAAAGCAATCGGCCAGGCAGCATATAATACCGCACCAGCCAGCAACAAGAATATCTGCCCCCCCCATCGGAAAGAACAGGTTGTGCGAACAATCAAGCCTCGCTCATCATCACTCTTACCCAAAAAAGGTAACAACATGCCGACACCTAAATCGAAACAACCGATAATAGCAAAGCTAATCAGCAAAAAACCTAAAAAAGCCCAGCAAATAACTCTTAATATTTCGTAATCAAAAAGTAACAACATGTTAACCAAACTTCTCCTCCAAAACACCGTGGCAAAACCAATTATTCTGACAACTAAGGATAAGTGACCGCAAAATAACTAGCAAGTGTAACGACTCAAAAATGAGATTAACATGGCACTATGATCATTTTTGTAAATGCTCATGATAGGGTATAGTAAAATTTTTTCAATATAATGAACCCGCCTAAAAACATAAACCTAATAATACAAATCAAATGATTATTGTCATCTCCCCGTCAAAAACACTCGATTTCTCAGCCAATCCATTCCAAACCTACTCGCAACCCAGACAATTATCACAAAGCCAGTTATTAATTGATACTGCTAAGCAATTAGAGCCTGAAGCGCTTTCCGCTTTAATGAAAATCAGTGAAAAACTCAGCCTGCTTAACTGGCAACGCTACCAAGACTTTCAGCAACCTTTCTCTCTGGAAAATGCAAAACAAGCTTTATTAGCTTTTAAAGGGGATGTTTATGGCGGGATTGATTCAGACAATTACCATGAAGAAGACTTTAACTTTGCCCAATCACATTTACGGATATTATCGGGTTTATACGGTGCTTTAAGACCGCTTGATTTAATTCAACCGTATCGTTTAGAAATGGGAACGCGCTTACAAAATCAGCGAGGCAAAAATTTATATGAATTTTGGGGTAGCCAGGTAACCGACCTGCTTAACGAAGACTTTAAAAATGATACGACCCCACTACTGATCAACCTGGCATCGAACGAGTATTTTAAAGTCATTAAGCCTAAAGTTTTAAAGGCCAAGGTATTAACCTTAGCCTTTAAAGAAAATAAAGCGGGTGTTTATAAGATTATTGGTATCCATGCCAAACGCGCCAGAGGATTAATGACGAATTTCATCATTAAAAATCGTCTAACAGAAGCTGAACAGATCAAAGCATTCAAGCTTGAAAACTATGCATTTAACGAATCACTTTCTTCAGACAAAGAATGGGTATTTAGTCGCGACTAAAGTAAGATAAAATCACTCCTATGGGCTATAGTTATCTTAATTGCGATACTCAAAAACATCATCTAACACTGAGAAAGCTGCATCGTAAACTCTGTGCCCTCTCTATGTCCTCTGTGTATGCTTGTAATTCAACTAACTATAACCACATGTGAGGCAACTAATCCATTACATAGGATAGGCGAAGCTATTTCATGTAAATAACGACTTATGCACGCTTGCTAGATGGAAGCACCTTGAGGCCTTGTTCTTCTACGTGACTTATTGACAGTCGCCTTATGCGTCCCTTCCCGACCTTGATTAAATTTTTTCGGTTTATTAGCCCTTAAGGATTGATCTCGTAACCTTGTTAAAGGCACTTTCTCTGTTGGAACAAAGCCCTCTTCAATTTCACGCACTAGTACTTGGCGGATTAAGTTTTCAATACCCGAAAGTAACTTAACCTCATCGACACTAACCAAGGAAATAGCCTCACCTTCTGATCCAGCACGACCAGTACGACCAATACGATGAACATAATCCTCCGATACATTAGGCAATTCAAAATTAATAACATGAGGCAATTCAGAAATATCAATGCCTCGTGCAGCAATATCTGTTGCCACTAGCACTCGAATCTTACGGTCTTTAAAGTCAGCTAGTGCTTTTGTTCGTGCCGCTTGGCTCTTATTACCATGAATAGCGGCCGCGGTAACGCCATCGGCTTGTAACTTTTTAGTCAAGCGATTTGCGCCATGCTTGGTTCGCATAAAAACCAACACCTGTTCCCAGTTATTATCTCGCACCAAATGACTCAGTAAATCGGCTTTCTTACTCTTATCGACCTCATAAACCTTTTGAGCTACAGTCTGAGCAGCAGCATTACGAGGACTAACTTCAATTTGTACAGGATTATTAAGCAGATTACTGGCCAATGACCTAATATCACCCGAAAAAGTCGCCGAGAAAAGAAGATTCTGCCTGTCTTTGGGTAACATCGCTAAAACTTTACGAATATCACGAATAAAGCCCATATCGAGCATGCGATCGGCTTCATCAAGCACTAATACTTCTACCTGAGAAAAATCAACCGCCTTCTGACTATAAAGATCAAGCAAACGCCCTGGTGTTGCTACCAGAACGTCAACTCCACCACGTAATTTGGCTATTTGAGGGTTAATTTTAACACCACCAAAAACAACACTCGATTTTAAAGAAAGATGTTTCCCATAAGTAGCAACACTTTCAGCTACTTGCGCCGCTAACTCACGTGTTGGGGTTAATACCAATGCACGGATATGATTAGGTTTAACCTTAACGCCACCATCCAGACGTTGTAATAAAGGTAAAGTGAATCCAGCAGTTTTTCCTGTGCCAGTTTGTGCTGCTGCCATAATATCTTTACCAGAAAGAACAGCAGGAATTGCCTCTAACTGAATAGGCGAAGGTTTAGTGTAGCCCTTTTCGTCAATAGCACGAAGAAGAGGATCAGAAAGTCCAAGAGAGGAGAATGACATAGATTATTTTTAATAGAGGAAAGACATCGACACATAGCTCATATGTCAGATGTCAGATAAGAGGAATATTAATTATTGGGAATTATACCACTTCACTGTACCTTTAAGCAGATATTAGCGATTGCTTAATTTTAAATCTGCTCATTTGATTTAAAGTATACTCTTCGCGATTAAGAATGAGCATTAAACAGTTGCCGTATTAGGCTGATAAT